>DATATI010000073.1 GCA_036268875.1 Polyangia bacterium
CTCACCACGTGTACTTGATCCATCCTCAGCATCCTCCAGCGGGACGCCCAGTCTGCCGACCGAGCAAATTCCGCGATTTGGACCCCTGGGGTGGATCAGTTTCCGAGCGGCGTTTGGATCACTTTCCGAGCGGCGCGATCAGATGGCCGACCTCCTTATTTGCCATTGTCATCGCCCGATCCAATTCGTCTGTGATTTTCGGCGTCGACCAAGCCGATACCCCATCGATGAAGTCACGGGCGATCACGTCGGTGTCCTGCAGGTTGGAAGGATAGAAAAAGAAAATCAGAGTGCGGCTATGAATGACCAAGCTTCCGATCACGGCGTTTACCTCCTGTGCAGACGTGGGTGGCCAGGGCGCACGAGCGAGGTGGAGCTGCTGCGCGAGATCTTGCAGCGGATGTGAAGGCGATCGCAGGGGTCTGGGCGGTCACGCCCGGGCCAGCCGAAACAAAGTTTAGTTGTTTCGGCAAAGCACCTGTATGGGGTAGGTTCGTCGATGAAGCGTGTCCCGTGAATGATTCATCTCTGTGTGAGCGGCTGGTTCGCAGGGGGTTGGCTCTGCTGCTCGTGGCGGCGGCGTGTAGCGGCGGACCGCCCGGCACGATGCCGGTTCGGCGCGGGGATCCCACCTGTCTGGCCGCGGCGGCACAGCGCAAGACGCTCGGCGCCGCGTGTGGATGCGACTCGGATTGCGACAGCGGATTCTGCGTCGACGGATTTTGCTGTGCATCGGCCTGTCAGGACGTATGCAAGGCCTGCAACGTCCCGGGCATGATGGGAACCTGCACCTTTGCTCCGTCCGGCATCAAACCTCGCGACCCGAACACCTGCAAGACGTCCGACGCCAGCACCTGCGGGCTTGACGGCACCTGCGACGGCAGCGGCGCCTGCCGCCAGTACCCCACCGGCACGATCTGCACGCCGGGCACCTGCGATCACGCCTCGGTCACCGGGATCAATGTCTGCGATGGCACGGGCCGTTGCGTGCCCGGCAGCCTGAAGATCTGCGTCCCCTACAGTTGCAACCAGGCGCAGAAGGACTGCGCTTCCGCCTGCACCACCAGCGCCGACTGCTCGACTGGCCATTCCTGCGTCGGCGGAAGCTGCGGCCCGAAGCCGACCGGCGCCGTCTGCACCAAGGACGCAGAGTGCGAGCTTGGGCACTGCTTCGATGGCGTCTGCTGCGAATCTGCCTGCAACGGTGCCTGCGTCTCCTGCAACCTGGTCGGCCACCAAGGGACGTGCTGGCCGATCGCCGCCGGCATCCTCGATCCGCGCGGGATCTGCAAGGACAGCGGCCCCGCCAGTTGTGGCCAGACGGGAAGCTGTGACGGCGAGGGGAGCTGCGATCTCTACTCGCGCGGCACCGTCTGTTTGCCGCCCATCTGTTCGGGCGATCGTCTGCTTAGCGCCGCCACCTGCGACGGCAACGGGACCTGCGGCGAATCCGACGTCAATGATTGCCCGCCCTATCGCTGCATTAACGGCGCTTGCAAGGCTCCGTGCACGCAGGACAGCGACTGCGTGGCCGGTCACGTCTGCGTCAACCAAAGCTGCGGTCCCCGGCAACTGGGCCAGGACTGCAAGGCGAACACGGACTGCGCGTCGAACTTCTGCGTGGACGGCGTCTGCTGCGAGAATGCCTGCCAGGGAGCCTGCCGGAGTTGCGCCCTGGCGTCGTCGAAGGGCAGTTGCACGAACCTGGCCGCGAACGCGCTGGATTCGCGCAACGTTTGCAAGGACCAGGGCGCCAATAGCTGCGGCGCCAACGGCAAGTGCAACGGGGGGGGCGGCTGCCAGAAGTACGCGAAGAACACCCAGTGCGCGGGGGAGGGCTGCGCGAACAACGTCTATTCGCCGCCGTCGACGTGCGACGGCAACGGCGCTTGCATCTTCGCCGGGACGCGGTCGTGCGCGCCCTTCGCCTGCAACGGCGCGAAGTGCTTCGACCGCTGCACGCAGGATCAGAACTGCGTGCCGCCGACCATCTGCAACGGTAACTCGTGCGGCAAGAAGAACCCCGGCGCCACGTGCAACAACAACACGGAGTGCCTCTCCAACGTCTGCGCCCAGGGCGTCTGCTGCTCGTCCCCCTGCGATGGCTTATGCAAGTCGTGCGCGCTCGCCAATTCGCGCGGCACCTGCACCAACCTGCCGGCGGGTTCGCCCGACATCACCAACACCTGCATCAACCAGGGCGCTCCCACCTGCGGCAGCAACGGCAAGTGCGAAGGGGGCGGCTGCCAGAAGTATGCGGCTGGCACGCCGTGCAAGGCTGCGACCTGCCCGACCGGGACCGCCAATTTCATTCCGGGCGCGGCCTGCGATGGCGTGGGCAACTGCGTGACGCCAGCCTCGATGTCGTGCGTCCCATACAAGTGCGGCACGGCCGCTTGCAGGGCCACCTGTACCGCGGACGCCGACTGCTCGGGCGGGAACGTGTGCACGAACGGGTCCTGCGGCCTCGGGCCGCCGGGCGCGCGGTGCTCGAGCGGCATGGAATGCGCCAGCGGCAACTGCGCCCAGGGCGTCTGCTGCAACAGCGCCTGCAACACAGGGTGCGTCTCCTGCAACCTTCAGGGCAACGCCGGGACCTGCAAGCCGGTCGCGATCAACACCCCCGACGCGCGCTGCATGGACAACGGCGCCGCTAGCTGCGGCACCGACGGCAACTGCGACGGCAATGGCGCCTGCCAGAAATACCACGCCGGCACTGAATGCATGGCCGCGTCATGTGCGAAGGGGAGCTCGACGCTGAACCCGGCCAAGCAGTGCGACGGCAACGGCGCCTGCCAGCCGACCGGAATGACGAGGTCATGTGGGGCCTTCCTTTGCGACGCCAATGGCGACGCCTGCCTGACGAATTGCCAGGGCGATGCCGACTGCGTGAAGCCTAACCTCTGCAACCAAGACAACAACCGGTGCGGCTCGCAGGCGCCTGCCGGGCAGACGTGCGCCAGGACCGATGAGTGCCAGGCCGGATTGTCTTGTGTCGATGGTGTGTGCTGCACGACCAACGGTTGCCCGACGTGCCAGGCCTGCAACCTCTCCGGCAATGGCCAGTGTGCCAACGTTCACGCCAGCGACCCCGACCCGCACGGCGGCTGCCTGGCCGAGAACCCTCTGGTCTGCGGGCTGACCGGCAAGTGCGACGGCGCTGGCAAATGCGCGAACGTCATGGCCCGTGCCTCCTGCGGCGCGGGTTGCATGCCCGGCTCCTGCAACGGCACGGGGATGTGCACGGGGCAGATGCCGATCAACTGCGATGACGGCGATCCTTGCACGGCGGACGCCTGCGGGTCCGACGGCAAGTGCGTTCACACGCTGGCCGCCGACGGCACGGGCTGCGACGACGGCAACGCCTGCACGCAAACGGACGCCTGCCAGGCTGGAAAATGCGTGGGCGCCAATCCGGTCCAGTGCTCGGGCGCATCGGCCTGCACCTCGGCCGGCACCTGCAACCCGAAGAACGGCATGTGTACGGGCGGAGCGCCCAAGCCCCCCGGAACACCGTGCGATGACGGGCGCAAGTGCACGACCGGCGACGTGTGCGACGGCAAAGGAACCTGCGGCGGAACCCAGATGATCTGCCCACCGGTCGCGGACGCCTGCCACACGGCGGGCACTTGCTCCGAGACCACCGGCGCCTGCCCCGCTCCGACCGTCGTATCAGACGGCACGCCCTGCAACGACAACAACGCCTGCACGAAGACCGACAGCTGCCAGGGCGGCATCTGCACGGGGACCAGCCCGGTCCAGTGCTCGGGCGTCGCGGCCTGCGCCTCCGCCGGCACCTGCGATCCCAAGACTGGCGTGTGTTCGGGTGGCGCGCCCAAGCCTGCCGGAACCGCGTGCGATGACGGCCTCAAGTGCACGACTGGCGACGTGTGCGACGGAAAAGGAACCTGCGGCGGCACGCTGGTGACCTGCTCCGGTCCCGTGGACGCCTGCCACCTAGCGGGCGTCTGCGACGCGACCACGGGCGCCTGCCTGTCGGCCCCCGCCAGGGACGGCTCACCTTGCAACGACGGCAACGCCTGCACGCAGACCGACACCTGCCAGGGTGGCAAGTGCGTGGGAACCAAGCCGGTCTCTTGCGCGACGCCCGATATGTGCCACGTAGCCGCAACCTGCAACCCGACCACCGGTATGTGCGCGAGCGCGGTCGCTCCCGACGGAACCAACTGCGACGACGGCAATCTCTGCACGGCCGGCGACAAGTGCCTGGGCGGCACCTGCATCGGAGGAACGCCCAAGGTCTGCCCGGCCTCCGACCAGTGCCACGTGGCGGGAACCTGCAACGCGAAGACGGGCATGTGCACGAATCCGGAGGCTCCCAAAGGAACGCCCTGCAACGACGGCAATGTCTGCACGACCGACGACAAATGCCAGGGCGGCAGCTGCAGCGGAACAGCGAAGACCTGCGCAGCGCCCGACAAGTGCCATATGCCGGGGAGTTGCGATCCGTCGACCGGCGTATGCACGAATCCGAACGCTCCCGACGGAACCAAATGCGGCGGCAAACAGACCTGCACCCTCGGCGTATGCATTTGATCCGTCGACGCCCTGGGCTGATGCCCTCTGTCGGTCGCCAGGCACATGGGGGCACGTCGTCGTGTCGGTGTCGACGCGCTTCGACCGATTGGCGGCGCAGCGATCAGGGAGGCGTGGCGGCAAAGTGGCAGGCGGCCTGGTGCGCCTCTGCGGCCAGCGCGCGCAGCATGGGGCGCTCGCGGCGGCAGAGATCGGTGGCGATGGGGCAGCGGCCGTCCAGGCAGCAGACGTTCGGATCGGGATCGATCGGGCTGCGCGGCTCGCCATCCAGTCGCCGCCGGCTCGCGGCGACGCCATGATCGAACGACGGGATCGCGGACAGCAGCCCCTGGGTGTACGGGTGCGCCGGCTGCGCGAAGACGGTCTGGACCGGCCCGGTCTCGACGACCCGCCCCAGGTACATGACGATCACCCGATCGCACAGCAGCTTGACCACGCTGAGATCGTGGGTGACGAACAGGTACGTCATGCCCAGCCGGCGCCGCAGATCGTCCAATAGCTGCAGGATCACCGCCTGCACCGACACGTCCAGCGCCGACGTCGGCTCGTCCAGCACCAGCAGCGACGGTGAGATGGCGATGGCCCGGGCGATGCCCACGCGCGCCTTCTGGCCTCCCGACAGCTGATGCGGAAAACGCGACAGCAGCGGCCGCGGCAGAGCGACCTGATCGGCCAGCTCGTTGACCCGGGTCGACAGAGCTTCGCCGCGCTGGTGCAGGATCCGGCGCAGCGGATCGGCGATGGCATCGAACGCCGACCAGCGCGGGTTCAGGCTGTCGCTGGGATCTTGAAAGACCTGCTGGACCGCAAAGCGTTTGCGATCGCCGCTGGCGTGAAGCGCGCTCAGTTCCTGCCCGTCGAACAGGATTCGCCCGGACGTCGGCGTGATCAGGTTGGTCAGGAGACGGGCCAGCGTCGATTTGCCGCAGCCGGATTCGCCGACCAGGCCGACGCTTTCGCCGCGACGGATTTCAAACGACACGTCGTCGACGGCGTGCAGCCACGAACCAAGCTTGGCAGCGGCGCCGCCGCGCGGTTTGAGGCGATTCTCGAGCTGGCGCAGCAGACCGGGGCTTCCTTGCTGAAAGCGCCGGCTCAGCGACTCGGCCTGGATCAACGGAACGGTTTCCGCCTCGACGGTCATAACGGATTTCCGCAGGCCACGCGGTGGTGCGCTTGCACCTGCGTGATCTTGAGAGGGCTGGCATGGCAGGTCGGCAGCATCCGATCGCAGCGGCCGCTATAGCGACAGGGCGGCAACACCCCGCGCAGATCGGGCAGGGTGCCGGGGATGGCCGACAGCTGCGCCAGCGTCTGGGCGCGCGCCGGAACGGCGGCGATCAACCGGGCGGTGTACGGGTGATGCGCCTGCGCGAACAGCGCGCTGGTCGGGGCCTCCTCGACGACGTGACCGGCGTGCATGACCACGATCCGATCGCAGGCTTCGGCGGCCAGCGACAGATCGTGGGTGATGAAGAGGACCGCCATCCCTTGCTTGCGCGCCAGGTCCTTCAGCAGGTCCATGATCGATGCCTGGGTGGTGACGTCCAGGCCGGTGGTGGGCTCGTCAGCGATCATCAGCTTTGGCTGGCACGCCAGAGCCAGGGCGATCAGCACCCGCTGGCACATGCCACCCGACATCGAAAACGGATAAGCGTGCAGGCGTTTTTCCGGATCAGTGATGCGCACCTGGGTCAAAAGCTCCAGCGCGCGCTGACGGGCGGCCGCTCGATCCAGCCCAAAGCGGCGCCGCAAGACATCTTCGATCTGCCGCCCGACGGGGCGGATGGGGTTCAAGGACGTGCGCGGGCTTTGAAAGATGACGGCGATGTCGCGCCCGCGGCTTTCCCGGCGCTGGCGTTCGTCCATGGCCAGCAGATCCTTGTCGCCCAGCAGGGCGCGACCAGCGGTGACCTTGCCGGCGCGATCCAGGATTCCGGCGACGGCAAAAGCCATCACCGACTTGCCCGAGCCGCTCTCGCCGACCACGCCCACGAACTCGCCGGCGCCGACGGTCAGACTGACGTTCTCCAGTGCGTGAACGGTTCCCTCGCGGGTGCGAAAGTCGACCGACAGGCCGCGCAGATCCAGCACCGGATCGGGCGTCACGTGCGCCTCCGCGGATCGACGATGTCGCGTAGGCCATCGCCCAGCAGGTTGAAGCACAGCACCGCCGCCATCAGCGCGAACCCGGGGAACAGCGCGATCCACCATTCGCCCGAGACGATGAAGTTGGCGCCGTCCGACACCATGATTCCCCATTCCGCCGTCGGAGGCCGCACGCCCAGGCCGATGAACGACAGTCCGGCCGCGTTCAACATCGCCCAGCCCATGTTCAGCGAGATCTGCACCACCATGGGCGGAATGATGTTGGGGTAAAGGTGCCGGAACAGGATCGACGCCCGGCTGTTGCCGCTGAGGCGCGCCGCCTCGACCATGCCCGACTCGCGCAGCACGCTGATCTCCGCGCGGCCGAGGCGCGCATAGAAGGGCAGGTTGATGATGGCGGTGGCGTAGACGATGTTCGAGACGTTGTTGCCCAGCGCCGCCACGATGGCCATCGCCAGCACAAACAGCGGAAACGCCATGATGGTATCGACCACCCGCCCAACGATGCGATCCGTCCAGCCGCGGTAAAACCCGGCGCACGCCCCCGCCACGCTGCCGACGACGAAGGACAACCCGACCGCGCCCACCGCCATCGCCAGATCCAGGCGAACCGCCGCCAGCACCCGGCTGAAGATGTCGCGCCCCAGCTGATCGGTGCCGAACCAGTGATGGCGCGACGGCGCCTGCAACGCGTCCTGCGTGTTGCTGGCCAGCGGATTGTACGGAACGACGGCGTTTCCAAAGAGGGCGATCAACAGCAGCAGGCAAAAAAACAGCAGCGACACCAGCGTGACCGGATTTTCGCCAAGCACGTGGCGCGCGTGTCGCAGCAAGCTGGAGCGCCCGGCGCGGGCCGGTTTCCCCACGCTGCCGGCGGCGACCGCGGCTGGCGCCACGCCGGACGTCTCGCTCACGCCGACACCTTGGCGCGCGGATCAACCAGACCGTACAGCAGATCGATGAACAGATTCAGCAGCACGAAGACCGTACCCATCACCAGCACGAATCCCTGTACCGGCGCGTAGTCCGAGGAGATCAGCGCCTCCAGCGCGAACGAGCCCAGGCCGGGCCAGGCGAACACCTTCTCCACCAGCACGTTGGCGCCCAGCAAGAACGAGAACACCATCCCCAGCGTGGTCAGCACCGGCAGCAGCGCGTTTCGAAACCCGTACACCACCAGCACCTGAAACCGACTGAGCCCGGCGGCGCGCGCCGTGCGGATGTAATCGCTGGACAGCACTGACAGCATCGCCGCCCGGGTCATGCGCGCCAGCGGCGCCATCGCGAACAAGGCCAGCGTCACCGCGGGCAGGGTCAGTTGCTTGGCGCTGCTCCAGAAGACCGAAAGGTTGCGCGCCAGCAAGCTGTCCAGCAGCAGAAAACCAGTGATCTGGCGGGGCGCTTCGGTGAACGAATCCAGGCGGCCCATCGGCGCCGGTGCCCAGCCCAGCTTGAAATAAAAGACGTAGATCAGCAGCAGGCCGGTGAAGAACGTGGGCAGCGAAACACCGGCGGTGCTGACCAGCCGCGAAGCATGATCAAACAGCGACCCCGGGCGCGTCGCCGCCAGCACGCCCAGCGGCACGCCGACCAGCACCGCCAGGAACAGGCCCGCCAGCGTCAGCTCCAGCGAAGCTGGCAGGCGGTTGATGAGCTCGGTGCGCACCGGCTGACCGGTGGTGATCGACGTCCCCAGATCGCCGTGGGCGAGATCGCGCAGATAAATGGTCAGCTGCGCGGGCAGGCTGCGATCCAGTCCCAGCTTGTGGCGGACCTCCTCGACTGCCTGGGGCGTGGCCGCCGGGCCGGCGAAGAAGGCCGCCGGATCGCCGGGCAAGGCGCGCATCAGCAGGAAGGTGATCACCACGACGCCGAGAAGACTGGGCAGCGCTGCCCCCAGCCTTCCCGCCAACAGTCGCAGCGTTCGTCCGTCGCGCATCCTGGGCTCAGTTCTTGGTCAGCTGCCGGAAATCCAGCTGGCGGTGGAACCAGTACTCATAGCCGCCAACGTTGCTTTGCATGGCCAGGTCCTGCACCGGCTGAAAGATGGGGATGCGCGGCACCTCGTCGAAGGCGATCTTCACGAACTGCTTCACCTCGGTGGAATACTTTTTCGGGCTGGTCTCGAAGCGGGCGGCGTCCACCAGCTTGTCCAGCTCCGGGTTCTTGTACGACATGGTGTTAAAGACCGCGTTCTGGCCGTGATACGACCAGAAGAAAAAATACTCTGGATAGTTCAGCCATCCCGACATGGTGTTGATGATGAGGGGCATGTCTTTCTTCAGCAGGGCGGCGCGCCAGTTGGCGCCCGGGATCTTGTTGATGGTGACCTTGATGCCGATCTGGGCCAGCGACTCTTGCAGCAGCACCGCCAGCGGCTCGCCGATGGCGGCGTAGCCCTGGTCCAGCGACAGTGTGGTCTCGAGGCCTTTGCCGGCGCCGGCCTCGGCCATCAGCTTCTTGGCCTTCTCGATGTCGGTGGCGTACCCGTGCGGCTGCGGCCAGCTGTCGTCGCGGGGAACCGTGCCGGTGGCGCCGTACAGCTTGATGCCCCGGCCGTACATCACCGACGACATGATCTTGTCGTACGGCATCGCATAGGCGATGGCCTGTCGGATCTTGAGGTTGTCGAACGGCGGCTTGCTGACGTTCATGCCGACGTACCAGGTGGCGTTCTCGATCGGCGTGGTCACCACCTTGAACCCGGCACTGGTCAGCGTCTGGGCGTCCTTGGGCGCGATCCCGTACGTCATGTCGGCGTCGCCGCGCTTTAGCAGGGCCAGCTGCGCGGAGGCCGACGGGACCTCTTTGACGATCACCCGTTTGATCTGCGGCAATGGTCCGCTCTTCCAGTCGTCGTTTCGATCGAAGACCATCTCTTGCCCCGGCTTCCACGACGCCACCTTGTAGGCGCCGCCAGCGGCAGTGTTGTTCTTCAGCCAATCAAGCGCCCAGGGATCCTTTTCGGTGGCGTGGGACTTGGCCAGCTTGGAATTGATCACCACCGCCACCGGCACTGCCAGGTCGGGCAGGGTCATCTTGTCCTTGCGCAGGAGGTTGATCTTGAACGTGTTGGCGTCGACGACCACGAACTGCTCCGGTTTCTCCAGCGAGCCGGCCTTCATCTGAAACGTGGGAAACCCGCCCACGATCACCGCGCGATCGAACGACCATTTGACGTCGTCGGCGGTCACCGGCGTGCCGTCGTGAAACTTGGCGTCCTTGCGCAGGTGAAAGGTGACCGACAACCCGTCGGGCGCGACTTGCCAGCTGGTGGCCAGCTCGGGGGCCAGCTTGCTGTAGTCGTACGAGGTCGTTCCGTCCTTCAGCTTCTTGCTGCCATAGCTGAGCAGCCGGTCGTAGACGTTCCACGACGCGCCATAAGCGGGACGGTTGGTGCCGACGCCGTGAATATCCAGGCTGTTGGGGCCGGATTCCAGCAGCACCACCAGCGTTTCTTTTCGGTCGGCGGCGTGCGCGGTGTCGGCCAGGAACACAAATGCCAGCGTGCTGGCGACGACCGCAAAAGAGGGATGAGGTGCGCGCAAGAATCAGCTCCTTGCCGGCTGAAAAGCCGGCTTTGGGTTTGACGGATCGGCGTTTGGCCCCTGCATCCTCGGTCCACCCATGTTTCGGGGACTTATCCAGTTGGAAGTTTATCCGTAACTTCGGTTGGTGCGCGGCGATGAACGCCGGTCATCGCTGGAAGCCGAGCGCCAGCGACGACGGTTTCAAACGCGTCGTCGTTCAACAGTCCTTCTTCAGGCTGATAAAACGAGTCTTCGAAATGGAAGAAGAGCGTCCACCTTCTCGTCACGCCCCATCGCGCCGGGCGCCGAAGTTTTGATAGCCCAAATTCGCTGGGAACCGATAGACGCTTATCAAACCCGTCGGTCGGCCGACGTGGGGAACAGTGACCGGTGGACACACTTTTGCATTGTGACAGTCGCGTTTGTCAAAAAGTCTCTTGGCTGAAGGCCATCGGTCCCGGCGTGGCTCGGTGCAACCGGCGGAATTCCAAGGACTCCGTTGGCTTTTAACGAATTGCGATGGGCGGTTCGATGGGTGGTCGACCCTCCCTCGGGTCACGCCACTGTGGGGGCTCGTGACCCCAATCAGCCGGCGCGTATCAAGCCTGTGGAGGCAACTGGCGATGCTGATCGGAAGTTTCCGACACCAATAACCGAAATCAAAATCGGCTTGCGTGAATTGACAAGATGGAGGCCGTTCTCTTTCCGGTCGATCAAGCATTTCCAGACACTCGCCTTCCCGCTGAGCTTTCATTTCTGTTTTGCGGTCCCAAGGCAGAGCACCTTTCCTTCAGTTCCTAAAAGGCCAAGACGCGCCAAGAAAGCAGTCAATTATTCATGTGCGGCATCCTCGCTCTGCTCAACCTCGACCCCACCCAGGCCCCTCACGTCGATCTTCGCCGCCAGGCCCTCGGCCAGGCGAAGAAGATTCGCCACCGAGGCCCCGACTGGAGCGGCATTCACGCCGACGCCACCGCCATCCTGATCCATGAGCGTCTGGCCATCGTCGACGTCGAACATGGTGCCCAGCCTCTGGTCGACGTCCGAACGGGCGCGGTGCTGGCGGTCAATGGCGAGATCTATAACCACCAGGAGCTGCGCCAGGGACTCAAATCCGATCACGTCTTTCAGACCGACTCTGATTGTGAACCGATCCTGTACCTCTACGATGAAGAGTCGCCCAAGACCTTCCTCGAGCGGATGAACGGCATCTTCGCCTTCGTGCTTCACGATCCGCGCCGGAAGACATTTCTTGTCGCCCGCGATCCGCTCGGCGTGGTTCCGCTTTATATGGGGTGGGATCGGCAAGAACGCCTCTATGTCGCCTCGGAGATGAAGGCCCTCGTCGGCGTTTGCGAGCGCATCAAAGAGTTCCCTCCCGGCCACTACTATCTCGGGCACGAGGCGAACAAGGGTTTCCAGCGCTACTACCAGCCGGCCTGGGCAGCGGAGGGCGCGCTGCCATCCGTTGCTTACGATCCGGCCACGCTGCGCGACGCGCTGGAGGCCGCCGTCCATCGCCAGTTGATGAGCGACGTGCCCTACGGCGTTCTCGTCTCCGGCGGAATCGACAGTTCGATCATCGCTGCGATCACCGCTCGCTATTGCCAGCGGCGGATCGAAAGCGGCGACAAGGAGGCTGCCTGGTGGCCCCGGCTTCACTCGTTTGCCATCGGCCTCAAAGGAGCGCCCGACCTGGCGCCGGCGAAAATGGTGGCCGATCACATCGGCTCCGTACACCACGAGATGCACTTCACCGTGCAGGAGGGGCTGGACGCCCTGTCCGACGTCATTCAGCAGCTCGAGACCTTCGACATCACGACCATCCGGGCCTCGACTCCCATGTACCTGCTCATGCGCAAGGTGCGGGCGATGGGAATCAAGATGGTCCTTTCGGGCGAGGGCGCGGACGAAATCTTCGGCGGGTACCTTTACTTTCACAAGGCTCCCGACGGCGCAGAACTCCACGCCGAAACGGTGCGGAAATTACAGAAGCTGCACCTTTATGACTGCGCCCGAGCCAACAAATCCTGCGCTGCTTGGGGCGTCGAGGCGCGGGTGCCGTACCTGGATCGGGATTTTCTCGATGTCGCGATGATGCTCGACCCGAAGGTCAAGATTCCCAGGAACGCCCCGCGACCGCGGCCGATCGAGAAATGGCCGCTGCGCGAAGCCTTCCAGGGCTACCTCCCCGACGAGATCCTCTGGCGCCAGAAGGAGCAGTTCTCCGACGGCGTCGGCTACGGCTGGATCCAGGCGCTCAAGGACACCGCCGAACAAGAGGTGAGCGATGCCGTGCTGGCGAGCGCGGCCGAGCGCTTCCCGCTCAAGACACCGGAGACCAAGGAGGCCTACCTCTACCGGCGCATCTTCGAGCAGCACTTTCCTCAGGGGAGCTGCGCCGCCTGCGTGCCCTGGGAACGCAGCGTCGCCTGCAGCACGGAGACCGCCCTCAAGTGGGATTCCGCTTTCCAGAAAATGATCGATCCCTCGGGGCGGGCCGTGATCGACGTTCATGAGGGAGCCCATGGTTAAGGACGAAATTGCGAAGACCCTGGCGCCGGCACGTTCAAGTGATGCTGTGAGCAAAGATCACCCGTCGTCTCTGCCGTCATCAGCCGCGCGCGCCAGCGGGCGGTCTAACGAATCGGCCTGGATGAACGACGAGCTGCGAATCTTCCGCTCGACCGCCCGGCAGTTCATCGCCAGGGAGTTCGTGCCGCACCAAGCCCGCTGGCGCGAACAGCATCGCCCGGACGCCGAAGCTTGGCCGGCCGCCGGGCGCGTCGGCCTGCTACTCCCCGACGTTCCCCAGGAGTACGGCGGCGGTGGCGGGACCTTCGCCCATGAGGCCATCGTCCACGAGGAGCTCGCCCGCGCGGACGTGCGCTTCGGCTCCATCGTGCAGAGCATCGTCGCGCACTACATCCTCGACTACGGCAACGAGGCGCAAAAGCGCAGATGGCTGCCGCGTATGGCGCAGGGCGAGCTGGTGGCGGCGATCGCGATGACTGAGCCGGGCGCCGGCTCCGACCTGCAGGCCATGCGGACCACCGCCCGCCGCGAGGCGGACCAATACATCGTCAATGGCTCGAAGACCTTCATCACCAATGGCTTTCATGCCGGCCTTTTGTGCTTGGCGGTCAAGACCGATCCCAAAGCCGCAGGTCCAAGCGGCATCTCGATGATCGTCGTCGAGACCAAGGACCTGCGCGGTTATCACGTCGGGCGTTCGCTGGAAAAGCTGGGCCGGCACGGACAGGACACCTGCGAGCTTTTCTTCGAGGACGTGCGGGTGCCAGCGGCGAACTTGCTCGGGCCGGTCGAAGGAAAGGGCTTTTCTCAGATGATGAAGCAGCTCCCTTACGAGCGGGTCTCCATCGCGGTGGGAGCGATGGCGACCATCGAGCGAGCGGTGGCCATCACCACCGAGTACGTCAAGGAGCGGACAGCGTTCGGCAAGCCGCTCATCGAGCTGCAGAACACGCGCTTCAAGCTGGCCGAGTGCAAGACGGAGGCGCACATCAGCCGCGTCTTCGTCGATGACTGCATCCAGCGCTTCGTCGCCGGGCGGCTCGACGCTGTCACCGCGGCGATGGCCAAGTACTGGCTGACCGATCGGCAGAGCCGGATCATCGACGAGTGCCTGCAGCTACACGGCGGATACGGCTACTTGACCGAGTTTCCGATCGCTCGCATGTGGGCCGACAGCCGCGTCGAGCGGATCTACGCCGGCTCGAACGAGATCATGAAAGAAGTGATCGGATGGTCTTTATGAACGCCGTCGCTCTGACGCTCGAAGACCGTCTGTCATTTTGGAAAGAGGCGCTCGCCGGGGCGCCGGTCAAGCTCGAGCTGCCGACCGACAAGCCGCGCCCGGCGACACAGAGTCCGTTTCGCGCGCGCGCCAGCTTCGCGGTCTCGGGCCCGGTCTTTGAACGGCTGAAGGCCATCGGCGCAGCGGAGCAGGCCGGGCCGTTCGTGATCCTCGGCGCCGCGTTTCTGGTCTTGCTGAACCGATACACCGCCCAGGACGACATCCTGCTCGCGGCGCCGCTCGGCCCGGCGGATGGAGAGGACAGAGGGACGCGGACGGTGGTCATCAGGGCGCGGTTCACCGACGCCCTGTTGTTTCGCTCGCTGCTTCAACAAGTGCGGGACTGGACGCTGGACGCCGAGGAGCATTCCGAGATCAGCTTCGAAGAGCTGGTCGCCGAGCTGGCTCCCAGGCCCGACCCCAGCCACGCGCCTCTCTGCCAGGTCGGCTTCGTCCTCGAGCAGGCGGAGAACGGGGTCGGCGCTGCCGCCGTCGCGCGGCGCGAGGCAGCCCACCGCGCCGCCGACCAGGCGACCGCCCTCTGCGATCTCACGCTCTTCTTTGCCGAAGGACTCTCCGGTCTCGAAGCGTCGATCGCCTACAGCCCCGATCTGTTCGATGCCGACACCATCCGGCGGATGTGTGGGCACTACGGTGCGTTGCTGGAGGCCGTGGCCCAAGACCCGCAGCAGCCGGTGAAAACGCTGTCGATGCTCACCGCACGCGAACGAGCGCAACTGCTGGACGAGTGGAACGACACCGCGGCGGCGTTTCCGTCGACCTGCGCCCACCAATTGTTCGAACAGCAGGTCACCCAGCATCCCGACACCGTCGCCTTGCTGTTCGAGGGGCAGTCATCGAGCTATCGCGAGCTGAACGAGCGGGCGAATCAGATCGCCCATTTGCTGCGCAAGAAGGGCGTCGGCCCGGACGTGCTGGTGGGCGTATGCCTCGAACGTTGCCCGCAGATGGTGGCCGCGCTGCTCGGCGTCTGGAAAGCCGGCGGGGCGTACGTGCCGCTCGATCCCGCCCATCCCAAAGATCGACTGGCTTACACGCTCACGGACGCTGCCGCAAAGGTGTTGATCACCGACGACGCGCACCGCCCGCTGTTCCCGTCCGAAGTCGACGCCGTCTGCGTGGACTCCGACGCGGCGGTCATCGCCGCCGAGAGCACCAGCGATCTCGGTGCGACGCAGACGCCGGCGGATCTGGCCTACGTGATGTACACGTCGGGATCGACCGGTCAGCCCAAGGGGGTGATGGTCTTGCAGCGGGGCCTGGTCAACTATCTCTGCTGGGCGATCAAGACCTATCGCGCTGATGCGGGCGGTGCCGTTCCCGTGCACAGTTCGATCGGGTTCGATCTGACGGTCACCGCGCTGTTCGTGCCGCTCGCTGGAGGGATCAGCATCGAGATCCTTCGTGAGGACGTGGCCGGGCAGAAGCTGGTGGCGGCGATGCGAGAAGGGCGCGACCGCAGCCTGGTCAAGATCACGCCGGCTCACCTGGCGCTGCTCTCCGACCAGCTCGGCGCCAATGGCGTGCCCGATCGGACCAGGCTGTTCGTCATCGGTGGGGAGAACCTGACCGCCGAGAGCCTGTCGCTGTGGCGCGACCACGCGCCGCGAACCCGACTCATCAACGAATACGGCCCGACGGAGACGGTGGTCGGCTGCTGCGTGCACGAGGTGGCAGCGGGCGATCCGCGCAGCGGTTCGGTGATCATCGGGCGGCCGATCGCCAACACCCGGCTTTACGTGCTGGATCGCCACCTCAATCCATTACCGGTGGGCGCGGTGGGCGAGCTTTACATCGGCGGCGCCGGCGTGGCGCGCGGGTACCTCAATCGACCGGACTTGACCGAGGAACGGTTCCTTCCCGATCCGTTCTCGACCGAGCGCCAGGCGCGCATGTACAAGTCAGGTGATCTGGCGCGCTATCGGCCGGACGGCGCGCTCGAATACCTCGGCCGCGTCGACAACCAGGTGAAGGTTCGCGGCTATCGGATCGAGCTCGGCGAGATCGAGGCGACGCTGGCCGATCATCCGGCCGTGAAGGCCTGCGCCGTGCTGGCCCGCGAGGACACGCCGGGGAACAAGCACCTCGTCGGCTATGTCGTCGCCCTGGCCGATGGTCCCGATGTTCACAACCCTCCCGCCGTCGAGGACCTGCGCCAGTTCCTGCGCGGCCGCTTGCCGGAGTACATGGTCCCCGGGCAGTTCGTGTTTCTAGATGCGATGCCCCTCACCGGCAACGGCAAGGTCGATCGAAAGGCGTTGCCGGTCCCTTCGCCCGAGCGGGCGACGCCGGCCGCCCGGGTGGCGCCCCGAAATGAGATCGAGGACAAGCTGAGCGCCATCTGGCAGGAGATGCTCGCCCTCCAGAACATCGGGGTCGACGACAATTTCTTCGAGCTCGGCGGACATTCCCTGCTGGCGATCAAGGTCGTCACGCGCATACGCAAGGTCCTGGACGTCGACCTGCCGCCCCAGGCGGTGATCGACGACCCGACCATCGCGGCGCTGGCGCGGACGGTCTCGGCGTTGCTGGGTCCCGTCGCCGAGGAGCCGGCGACGACCGTCGTCGCCGCCCGCCACGCCCGCCGTGGGCCTTGCTTCTTCGGCGAGCCGCCGCTGTTTGGCGTCTACCACCCGCCGACGTCCGGTCCCCGGCGCGACACCGCGCTGCTGGTGTGTCCATCGATCGGTCACGAGCACACCCGCGGTCACCACGCGATCCAGATCCTGTGCGACGCGGCGGCGCGGGCCGGCTTCGCGGCGCTGCGCTTCGACTATACCGGCGTGGGCGATTCGGCCGGCACCCTGAGCGATGCCAGTCCTGACGGATGGTGCGCCGACATCCAGCGCGCAATCGAGGAGCTGATCGCGCGCTCGGGGGCGCGCGCGGTGCACCTGGTTGGCCTTCGACTGGGGGCGGTCCTGGCTGTGGCGGCTTTGCAGCGCGGGGGACCGGCTTTTTATCGCAAGATTCAGTCTGTCTGTCTTTGGGATCCGTTGCCTTCCGGCGAGGCGTTCTTCCGGCAGGCGCGCACCTTCCAGGACCGTTTTTTGCGCGACCGCGGTCGGTTCTCGGCAAAGACCATTCGCCGGCGGCCGCCCCGGGGAGCCGGCGACTATCTCGTGGGCTACGCGTTCCCCGACGCGGTGACGCGTTCGATCGGGCAGCTCGGCTTGCCGGGCGCGGAAGACTGGCCGCCGGTCACCATGCGGGCGGTGCTGTCCGAGGGCTCGCCGGTCTGGGACGGCCTGGCGGCACGGCTGGTGTCGGCCGGCCGCGCCATCTCGTCGGAGGTGGTGAAGGGCGCGCCCGGCATCTGGGGCGACTACGTCCAGCACGAAAAGACGCTGCGTGCAGGGCCCGTCACAGCGCGCATCGTCGACCAATTGGCGGAGGATGACCGATGAAAGAGCAGGTGGTGGCCTTCGGAACCACGGACAGCATCGTCGGCGTATTGACCGAGCCGGCCGTGGCGGCGAACGCGCCTCACCTCGTCATTTTCAACTCGGGATTCGTCCATCACGTCGGTCCCGGCCGCCTGGCGGTGGACATCGCCCGGCGCGTGGCCGGCCTGGGCATCTCGACACTGCGGTTCGATTTCTGCGGCATCGGCGACAGCGCCGCCCACGCGACCTCCCTCGACTCAATCGCCAGCGGGATCGCCGACGCACGCGAAGCGATGGATCGCCTTTCGGCCACGCATGGCGCGCGTACATTCGTGGTGCTGGGGCTCTGCTCGGGGGCCCGGTACGCCCACCACGTCGCCCTGGCCGACCCACGCGTCGTCGGGGCGGTGATGTTCGACGGCTACGCGTTTTCCACCGTCCGCTCGCGAGCAATGGAGGTGCGCGAGCGGCTAGAGGAACCGCGCGCCCTTCTGACCGGAGCCTACCGGCGGGCGCGGCTCCTGATCGACGGCCGGGCGGCGCCGGCGGCTGCTCCATCGGTCTTCAGCCGCGAGGGTTTCTTCCCTGAAGACATCAGCCGAGCGCAGATGGCGAGTGATCTCCAGACGCTGGCAGAGCGCGGTGTCGCCATGCTGAACATCTACTCGGGCGAGTGGAAGACCTATACCTACGAAGGCCAGTTGCAGGGAGCGTTTCCCGAGGTACGGCTTGCGCCGGTCCTGACCGAGCGGCTCATCGAATCGGCCGATCACCTCTACTTCACGCCTGGGGAGCGGGCGACCATGCTGCAGACACTGACCAGCTGGCTGCGCCAGCGCTTTGTCCAAGTGTCTTCATCACCAGCGCCGACCGCGCGCCCCAGCGACGCTGCCGCCCAGCCGCTCGCGCCCAAGCTTGTCGGCGCGTCCATGGCTCGCCGAGCAGAGGGGGGAGCGGTCGCGCTGTCGAAGCGAGAACACGCCGCCAGGATCCTTTCGGCGCCCGGGCTCGGGCGCCTGATGGCCTGGCTCGGGCGCTGGGACGGATTGCTGGTCCTCAACTATCACCGGGTGGGACATGCCGCGGAAAGCATGGGCGACGATGCGTTGTTCAGCGCGACGCCGGAGGCCTTTGATGCGCAGATTCAATCCCTCGTCGCGAACAGCGACCTGATCGGCCACGATGATCTCGACTCTGTTCTGGAGGGAAAGCGGCGCGGGCGCTTTGTGCACATCACCTTTGACGACGGCTACCAGGACAACTTTACCGAGGCGCTTCCGGTGTTACGCCGGCACGGCGTGGGGGCTTCGTTTTTCGTCACCACGTCGTTCTTGGACGATCGTGGCGCCTCGTGGTGGGACCAGATCGCCTGGATGGTGAAGGGCAGCGTCCGCGAAGCGATCGCTCCCAATCAGTTCTTCTCCGAGCGGCTGCTCCTCGGCGAACCAGCCCAAGGCGCCGCCATTCGCTTTCTACTGCAGATCTACAAAGGACTTCCCAGCGCCGCGGGGCCGAGTTTTCTCGAATTTCTTGCCGACGCGACCGGCAGCGGTCGATGTCCCGAGGGTAGCGGTGACTCGACCTGGATGACGTGGGACATGGTCCGGCAGGCCGCCGCTGCTGGCATGGGCATCGGCGGCCACACCGTCACCCACCCGATCCTCGCCCGACTGTCACGCGAGGAGCAGGAATGGCAGGTCGGGCACTGTGGAGCGCGCCTAGAGCAAGAGCTGGGGCGGCCGATGACGCTCTTCAGTTACCCCATCGGCGGGCGGACCTCCTTCAACGCCGATACGCACGCCGCCCTGGCTCGCAGCGGCGTGCAATATGCCTTCAGCTATTACGGCGGCTACCAGAGCACGCAGCAATGGAACCGCTACGACATCAAGCGCGTCGCCATCGAGGCGGCCCTCAGCCCGGATTCATTCGAGAGTCTCTTCAGGTTTCCCCAGCTGTTCGCGAGCTGAGGGAAGGCCGACTATGCGGCCTTGGATCGTCGGCTGGCCTGTCGGCGCTGAACGCGCTTTCGCCGTGCGTGGGCGTCCTGGCAATCGTCGCTGATGCTCTCCTTGGTCAGGTTGGTCTTGGCCCAGGCCGCCACGGCGTCGACGAAGGCGCGCACCGCCGGCGGCACGAATTCGCGTTCGGGGTAGACCACCGCCACGTGGCTCTCGCCGCCCAGCGCGCCAGGAAGCACGTGGACCAGCTCGCCTGAATCGACCAAGGCGCGCACCAGCAGGCTGGGCACGAGGGCGATGCCCAGCCCTTGCAGCGCCGCCGCACACAAAAGCGTCATGTCGTTGGTGAAGAACGCGCCCTCGACGTGCAGGAGGCCGCGGCCCACCGGCCAGTGCGTCTGCGGGACCTCGCCGCGCGCGAAACCCATCAGGCAGCGGTGGTCACGCAGATCGCGGCGCGTGCGCGGGACGCCCTCGTTCGCCAGGTACGCCGGCGACGCTACGGCGATGACCGGATCGCGGACCAACGTGCGGGCCACCAGCCCGGGCTGGATCTGCGTCCCCGCTCGAATGGCCACGTCATAGTCGCCGCGCGCCAGGTCGACGACCTGGGTCGACAGGTGCACCTGCAGGCGGACGGCGGGATAGCGGCGGGCAAAGTCGACGAACAGGTCGTGAAAGCTTTGGTTCAGCATCGGCGGGGCCGATACGCGCAGGTCGCCGCGGATGACGTCGTCGGTGCGGCGCACGCTGGATTCGGCGTGCGCGACAGCGTCCAGGACGATGCGGGCGTGGCGGTACAGGGCATCGCCGGCGTCGGTCAAGACCAGGCTGCGCGTGGTCCGGCGCAGAAGGCGCACGGCCAGCCGCTCTTCCAGGCGGGCCAGACGACGGCTGATGGTCGCCCGGGGAACGCGCAGCTCGGCCGCAGCCCGGGACAGCGACTTGGCCTCGACGGTCTTGGCAAAGGCCAGCAGCTCGGCGGTTTCCAAGGGTTCGTTCATTTGGATCAAATACTAGCATATGCATCCCATTGTTGACCCATTGTCGCCAATGGAATTGGGGCCCATGTTCAACGGCGAACCAAACAAGGAGCTCACCAATGGACACGACAGCGCAGGCCACGAGCACGAGGACGAAGACCATGACCACGGCAACCAAGCGCACCGGGGCTCGGACCACCGCTTACTGGATCACCACGGGCCTGGTGACCCTGGTTTTCCTGGCCGGCGGCATCACCGACGTGGCCCGGCCCGCGAACGTGGTGGCCATCATGAACCACCTCGGATACCCGCTTTACTTCGCGACCATCCTTGGGATCTGGAAGCTTCTGGGCGCGGCGACGGTGGTGGTGCCGGCGCCGGCGCGATTGAAGGAGTGGGCGTACGCCGGGATGTTCTTCGATTTGACCGGCGCGGCCTTCTCCCATGCCGCCAGCGGCGATCCGGCCAAGGCCATCCTCACGCCGTTGGTGATCCTGGGGCTGGTGATCGCCTCGTGGGCGCTGCGCCCAAGCGCCAGCTATGCCCTGGCCCATTCGAGCTAGAAAGCGCGCAGAAATGTCGCTGGTCTGCGGCCGCCCCTCGGCGGTCGCACCGGCCACGCACTTTTTTTGCAAGAAACCGGCGCCGGCGCATCGACAAGGGCAGGCAGCGGTGGTCGCTGCCCGTCCACATCGCCGGAGGCCCGAATGCACGCTCAACTGCCATGCGCCACCTCAGATCTCCTGTCACGGATGGTCGCTCTTCGTCCCGTCTTGCTGCGCAGCGCCTGTCAGACCGTGGGCCTCGCTGATGCGGAGGACCTGGTCCAGGGCACCATCGAGCGCTGCCTGACTCATCTTGATCGCTTTCGCCCTGACACCAACCTGCTGGCATGGCTGCGGCGGATCATGTCCAATCTGATGGTCGATGGCTGGCGACGCCAGGGCCGGGTGCTGTTTGATGATCAGGCGGAACACGATCTGGTCGCCCCGGAACCGTATCAACCGCCGCCCTGGGGAGAGCTGGACATAGAAGACGTCCGGAAAGTGGCCGCCGAGCTGCCGGAGAAGTTCCGTGTCGTGTTCAAGCTGCACTATTTCGACGGTCTGACGTATGCCTCGATCGGTGCCCGCCTGAACATGCAACCGAACACCGTCGGCACGCGCCTCCTGCGCGCGCGCCGCCAGGTTCACGCCCGGTTGCTGGCGGCGCGGACGCACCAGGAGGCGTCCACGGCGCCTGAGCCGATCGTCCCGGGACCAACCGCGCCACTGGACCGAGCGCCACGGCGGCGATTGGGGCTTTCTGTCATTTAGAGTCAGCGGAAAAAGGCAGGCCAAAACACTCGTCAGTGCAAGTGTTCGGCGCCAAGAACTGACACAGTCCAGGGTCGACCAAGATATCGAGGATGTGACCGAATCTGCAGATAATGTAATCGTCGCCAAAACTGCGCGCGGGATACATTTGCATATCTGCTTCCCGTTGGTCGCTGCACCTCTTCAAACAGTCGTTGAACTCTGGAAAATAGGAAGGGCACAGCTTTGTTCCGGTGCGACAGTAGACTCCGCACACATCGCCACAGTACCCAAGGCCGAATACTTCGGCGTTCGGGCAGTCATTGCTGCTCACTGCGGCCTGCCTCGCCCAGGCGGTTCGGCATTCAAGCGTATCGCCGCTCTGCGCGCCCGTATCCCAATCAAGCGTGGCGCAGGCCAGGTTGCAACGGTCTGGAGACCCATACGATTCTGGACAATTTTGGGTCATCAGCGCGCAGTACATTTCGCAACCGGCAGGAGGCGTGGGCAGGGGCGAAGGCAAGGGCCGCGCGCTGGCGTCGAGGTTGTCCACACACGGGACGGGCGCCCAGACCTCCGCGTCCGCTTCGGCGTCGAACGCGTCCCGGGATCCATCCATGCCGGCGTCCGCGACTGGACTGTCCATCGGCGCGCACTGTCCAATCTGATCATCAGGGAAGGGCGACGCGCAGGCAATCAGATCGACCGTCACCACCGGCGGTCCGCCGTCCACCAGTTGCCGGCTGCCGTCGACGTTAAAGTCGTCGCTCTGTGCCACCACGTTCATTGCCTGAATGGCTTGAAGCCGCAACTTATCGCTCGTGCCCCGGCCCAGCATCAGGCCGGCGGCATGCATCGATAGGCTTTTCATCTCACCGACGTCCCACTCATGGACGAGCTTGGTCTCCGTGGCGGACAACACGCGTAAGAGACGCAGGTGATCGTATCTGACCGCAGATGGGATGGAGATGGTGAGATTCACCTGAACCGAAGGCGCCTGACAAGAGCCCGTGGCCAGCAGAACCAACGCCAAGGCCAGGCAGCCATCCCAACGCGCGATCTTGTCGATCATTTTTGTGGACCATCCGGCTCGAGCCTTGTGATCTGCAGCGCTCTTGATAGGGAACGCGGGCCGCGAAAACTATTCCAGAGTGGCAGAGGTTCGGAAATATCCGGTATTTGTTTTTTTGTGTGCAAGATTCGCCGCGCCAATCATCCATATAGCGGAGGAGGGGCGAATGACCGACGTCGGTTCCGTGTTCCTGAGCGAGCTGCGCGACCGCCACGTCAGCCTTGCCCCCTTCGTCGATCCGGTGGCGCTGCAGGCGGGGCTGGTCGAGATTCTGGGTGCTGCCCACGCGGTTGGGGCGGAGGCGTGGGCGCCGATCCAGCTGGGACGCGAGGAGTTCGTGCGTCACCTGGCCGGATGCGTGGCGCGCACGGCGAACCCGGGCGACGCTGCCGCCGCGCTGAAGACCTTGCACCTGACCGACCTGTACCTGGCCTGCGCGGCCGGCCTGGGCGTGGCGCAGGCGCGCGAGCGATTCGTCAGCCAGTTTCTGCTGCCGATCGAAAGCGCGGTCCGCGCGATCGGCAACAGCGCAGGTTTCGTCGAGGACGTGCGCCAGGAGATTCACGAACGATTGCTGTTGCCGTCCAGCGGACCGCCGAAGATCTTGCAGTACGGAGGGCGCGCCGCCCTGGCGTCGTGGGTGGGCGTGGCGGCGCGGCGAGCGGCGCTGCAGGTCCTCCGCGAAAGGGGGGCCCGACAGCGCCTGGCCCAGGACACCGCGGACGAAGAGCTGGGCGTTCAGCTGGATCCCGAGCTGGAGTACGTCAAGAACCGTTACCGGGAGGCGTTCAAGGTTGCGGTGAGCGGCGCCATCGCCGCGCTGTCCACCCGCGAGCGAATGATCCTGCGTCTCCATTGCGTCGGGGGGCTGTCGCTGGCGCGCATCGCCACCATGCTGGCGGTGGACGAATCCACGGTTTCGCGCTGGGAGAAACGGGCGCGCGAAACCATCTTCGGTGGCACCAACGTCCGGCTGAGCGAGAACCTGGGTGTGGCACACGACGATCTGCCGTCGTTGGTTCGGCTGGTCAGCAGTCAGCTGCAGCTCAGCGTGGCCCGTTTGCTGGCCAGTGACGCCGAAGGTGCGCGCCCTCGATCAAAGTGAATCGACCAGATCGTGGGGAACGACCGCCGGCTTGCCGGGGTGAGACGACGGGTCCGGTGCGGCGACGGTCGTCACCTGATTCGCCGCGGGCAGCGCAGGGGGCGGCCCGGCTAATGGATCAACCTCCGTCGGTCGCGCGGCACCTTGGGGAGGATGGGCGCTGGACAACTTCGGGCGCGCTGGGATGACGAGCCGTTTCGAGGGCACGCCGGCGACTGTCGGCGGCAGATCGGCATGCGCCGCGTGGTCTCGCCGGGCCGGGACCGGGGCGATCGCCAGAGGTGCCGGTGAATCAATCACCGCCTCGCCGGTCAGCCGAGTCGGCGGCGAACCGGGGGTGGAGGCCGGATCGATCGACGAGACGTGGATGCCGGCTGAGCGTCGCGCGAGCCACCCGGACAGGACCAAGACCGCCAAGACGACGACCGCGACGGTCGGCACGGCGAAGGACCGCCGGCGGCGTCGAGGCGGAGTGACGGCGGCAAGCACCGCGGGCGCAGCAACCGCCATCTCCACCGCCTCGACGAACTGCCGAACGGACTGATGACGCTCTGACGGCTCTTTGCTGAAGGCACGCTCGATCGCCGAGGCCACACCGGCGGGAACGTCGGGTCGGAAGGTGGAAAGAAGGGGCGGCGTCTGATAGGCGATGGCGTGCAAGACATCTGTCAAGCGTTGGTCAGGGAAGGGCCGCCGGCCCGTCAGCATCTCGAAAAGCAGCACCGCCAGGGCGTACTGATCGGTCGCCGCAGAGAGCTTGTGGTTTTGCGCCAGCGCTTGCTCGGGCGCCATGTAAAGCGGCGTTCCGATCAAGGCATCTTCATGCGAGTAGGCCACCGAGGTGACCAGCTCGGCGCTGCGCTTTGACAGTCCAAAGTCCACCAGCTTGATCCGATCCCCCGTCGTTCCCTCCCCCTCGCCTTGCACGACAAAGACATTCCCCGGCTTCAGATCGCGGTGAATGATCCCGCGGCTGTGGGTGGCCGCCAGCGCGGACGCGATCTGATTGATGATCGCCAGCGCCCGCGCCAGAGGCAGCGGCCCTTCGCGCTTGATGAGATCGGCCAGATCGCCGCCGGCCAGAAATTCCATTGCCAGGAACCACTGCCCATCGGGCGTCCGATTGAAGTCGAACACCTGGACGATATTGGGATGAGCAAGGGCCGAAGTGATCTGGGCTTCGCGCCTGAAACGGGACAGCAACTCTTCGTTGCGGGAAATGTCCGCTCTCAGCACCTTGACGGCGTAGCGGCCCGCCAGCCGTACGTTTCGCACCTCGTAGACCTCGCCCATTCCGCCTCGGCCCAGAAGGCGCACGACCTCGTAGGTGTCATTGAGGCGTGCGCCAGGGCTCAAGCTCCCGGGCCTGTTTCCCGGCGGCGCGGGCGTCGTTGTGGGCGGCGCCAGTGCCGGCGCGGGGAGCTCAAGTCTGGCGGCGCCGGCATGGTGCTCGGTGTCGACAGTCGCTGGCTTGATCGGAAAATCGGCGTCAGCGAGGCCGATCAGGCGGGCGCACCAAGGGCATTCGTGCAGGTGTTCTTCGACCGCCGGCGCATCAATCCGCATTCGCCCGGCCAGGAGATCCGCAACCGTGTCCTCGTCGAGGCAATCCAAACCGTCCTCCTGCTGTTGCGACAGTATCACGGAGGACGCCGACGATCGTGAATGGGTTCGTGGCTGGCTGTCAGTGAAGGCGGACTTGCGAGCCATCAAATGAAAGTCCATCATGCGGTCCGCAGCGGAAAAGGGGGGCCACTGTCGCCAAAAATTGTCCTGTTGGTCATGGCGCTGCAACAGGCGACGCCGGCTCGGTTCCAGGCGCAAGCGCACCTGCGTCTGGGGAACGAGGCGTTTGTGTCCGGGCGGGTGGCGGAGGCCATCACCGAGTACGAAACCGCGGCGCAGCTGTTCCCCAGCCCCGGTGTCTACTACAACCTGGGACAGGCCTACGAAGTTGGCGAGCGGCCGAAGGACGCGCTGGCGGCTTATGAGTCCTTCGTTGCCGGGTCGACCAGCGGAACGGGTGACATCACCAATGCCCCGTTGACGGAAGAGCAGCGCCATCGACTGGATGACGCTCGACAGAGGATCACGGTGTTGCGTGGCGGGCTTGGCCCGTCGGCCGCCGCCCCGTCGCCCAGCGCCACCAGCTTGCCGGCCTCGCAGAGCCAGGGTGTCGTTCAAAAGCCGCTGACGCTGGCGGCGCGGGACCCGTCTTCTACGCGGCCGGCGAACCCGAGAATCGATGTGGCCCCGGCCGCCGCGAGCGTGAACCCTTCCCGCAAGACCTGGTGGCTGGTGGGCATCGGCGCCGTGGTTGTGGCCGGTGCGGTGACGGCCCTGATCATTGTCCGCTCACGGCACCAGAGCTGTACGGGAAGCCCCGATCTGTCGTGTGTCTCTTTGTAGCGCGATCGAATAATTGCGTCGCTCCCCGTTTTATTCGCACAGGGGGCAAAATTGAATCCACGTCGCGCAATAACCGTATTCGGTCTGGCCGTGTTCATTGCGGCCGGCTGTTCTCAATCGAACGCTCCGTCCACGACGCCGGGAAAGGCCGGTGCGGCCGGTGCGGGCGGCGACTCGGGCACCGACGGATCAGCCGCCGTTTCTGACCAGGCGCTGCCGGAGCAAAAGATCGGGCCGCCAAAGACGTTGGTCGATTTCAGCAGCAGGACCGTAGCCAGCGAGATCGGTTCGATCGATGCCTCCGATGATTCGGGCGATTCCGACGGCGCCGATGACTCCGTGACAGAGCCGGCGGTGAGCGACGGTGGCGTTGACTCCGCAGCAGAAGCGGCGCCCGACGACGACGGGAATGGTTCGCCTGATGACGGATCGCCTTCCGAAGTGGACGGCCCGGCCCCGTCGTGCCCGGGGCCAGACTGCCCCTTGGCTCTGGCCGCCGGCCATTTGCAGTTGTGGTTGCGCGGCGACCAAGGGGTGTCCTGCGACGGCGGACGGGTCACGCGATGGACCGATCTGTCCGGGCGCCACAACGACGCCTCGCCGCCGGCGGGACAATGGGGGCCGATCTGTGGTGCCAGCGCGGGACAGCTCAATGGGCGTGACGTGATCATGTTTCCGCGCGGTACCGAACCCGACGCGGTCGCCGCTGAACATCTGGAAGTCGACTTCCGAACCCTCGCCCAAAGTTCTTTGACGATCGCGGTGGTCGAAAAACGAGACGACGCTCCGGTCACGGCCAGTTGGATGATCGGGACGCCGCTGCCATTCCCGACGGCAATCTTTTGCGATGACAGTGCCAGCGTCAATCAAACCCTGGGAATGGTTCTGGGCTATCTGACGCCGGACCATCTAATCGGCTCGTTTTGGGGCGACTCTTGTCAGGGGCCGGGCGAGTCAGTGTCGCCACCCCCGGTCAGCAAGCCCAGCACCACCATCATGATCTTCCAGCCCAGCACCGGCATTTCGCTGTTCATCAATGGCAAGCAAGGGGAGGGCGACGGAAGCGGCTTCATCAAAGAAGACGGCCTGGGGCCGTTGGACACCAACACGGCCGACGCCCACCCCGCGGCGTTTATGGGTCGGGGCCTCATCGGCCGTGGTTTTGAGGCGACGGAGAGTGGGGTCGACTCTCGATATAAAGGCCTGATCGCCGAAGTTATTATTTACAACGCACCAATGGTCACATCGGATCGCAAGCTCCTGGAGGCTTATCTCACCGATCGCTGGAATACCGATCAATGAGCCGGTTTCGCGGATGGGGGCTCTCGACTGAGCGCGGGCGAGCGCAATTTACCGATAACTGAAAAGAGGCGCCGATGAAGATCTTGGGACCAGTCATATCGCTCTTGTTCGCTGTTACAGCTATCGCGTTTTCCGGCTTGGCCTGCCAGCGCTCGGTCGCAAGCGCCGGTCCTGCCCCCCAGGTGGCAACGCCGCGGATTTCCGCTAGCGATGCGGGAAAGCCGGCACATCCAGCCATGGCTCCGGTCGCGCCGGCGACGCTCGAGGTGGTCAAGCAAGACACCTTTCAACAGAGCCTCCTCGATCGCCTGAAAAAGTCCGGGACCTCGGCGCCGACGCCGAATCCTGCGGGTGTCGCTCTGGCGAACACGTTCGTCAAGCCGCTGCCGAACGGGGTCACGGTGGACGGCCCGGTGAAGTGTTACGGCGAGGCACACCATGCCTTGTTCGAGAAACGCCAAGCCCAGGAGAGAGCGCGATTTGATAAGGCCAAGACAGACGACGGCCGCAAAGACGTCCTGTCGAACTGGCCGATCCAGGGCTGTACGGTCGATGTTCGTTATGGGGACGTCTCGTCGGTGGTTGCGCTTGATGAAACCATCTTCCGCAACCGCGATTCTTCCTTTAACCGGTGGACGGGGTCGAACGGTCGCACCGCGCCTCGCTGGGACAAGACACAGCATCGGAACGCCATTGTGACGACCTGGTACTTCTTACAGCCGCCACCGCCCAATCCGTACGGTGGTATCGAGCCAACCGTTATTTGCAAACTCTTCGGGAACTGCCCATGAAAAAATCACTTCGTTTCTGGTTGGTCGTTTCTTTCGTGCTCTTGGCGGCCGCCGTCGTCTACGCCGGCCAGACAGTCACGTACTCGCCATTTCAGCCCGATCCCGGGGACAACCTGTCACATGGAGAGCATGTCGGCGCTCTGAGCGCCGCCTTCAACACAATGGATGTCGTGGCGGGCGGAATCCCGTTCTCCAACCTGACCAAATGCTCGATCTTGTTTGAGGGGCCAGCCGCAAATCCCGCCGCCATGCGGGTGCCATTGCAGTTCTTGCATCGAGAGGCAATGACGGATCGAATCTGCGGTTTCAACTACCTCGTCAGCGGCATAGTTGTTCTTCCAGATAGCAAGCAGACGGTCATGTGCAGGACCAATCCCAACCCGGATCCCCCGGGCGCGATCAGCATCCGCTATACGTTCATGGACTATTGCCCCTGAGCCTTCTCGTTCGTCAGTGACGCCCGCCGATCCTCATCCCGGATCGACGCGCCAGCGAACCGGTTGTGGGGACGTCCCGCCTTCGCCGCCGCCGCGCAAGACCCCCAGCGCGCTGGCCCAGCGGAACAGCTCGTCCAGCATCACGGTGCCGGCTTTTTCATGGGCCTCGGTGCCGGCGAAGACGCCGTCTTTCAGATGTTGCGAGAACATCGGGATGGCCACCGCCTCCGGCAGCGGCATCATGCGCAACGACGTCACCAGCATCTTGGTCATCTGCACCGAACGGATGCCGCCGGACACGCCGCCGTAGCTGACGAAGCCGACCGGCTTGTAGTGCCATTCGTGAAACAGGTAGTCGAGCGCGTTGAGCAGCGCCGGCGGCGCGCTGTAGTTGTACTCCGGCGTAACGAACACGAAGGCGTCGGCGGCCGAGACGGTCGCGCTCCAGGCCTTGGTGTGGGCGTGTTCGTATTTGCGCAGGCGGGGGTGCGCCGGCTCGTCGATGAGCGGCAGGCCCACCGCCGCCAGATCGACCAGCGTCACGTTGAAGCGACCGTCGCGCGCGGCGAAGTCGTGAAACCAGGTGCCGATCGGAAGACCAGCCCGCCCCGGTCGGGTGCTGGCGATGACCACGTGCAATTGCGGCATGGCTCATTCCTATCACCGCTGGCCGGCGACTGCCTGCCCCGGTCTGCGGCCAGCGTCTAAGTTCTCAGCGGCCCGAGTTTGGCCCAGCCAGCAAGGAAATCACCCGCGCGGCCATATGAATGCTGAGCTTTGCGGGCCAGTCCGGGGAGCCTGCTCGGCCTCTCGGAGATCCAGTTTTGACTTGCCTTCTTCGCAATGTTAGCGGTATCAAATGCTGCTGGCGCTGACCTTTTTGGCGCGCCAGAAAACGTCACTCCTCTGGGAGGTTCCGATGAAGAGCGCGTTGTTTCCGGCTGCGGCTATGTTTTCGCGTGGAGGCCCCCAATGAGGCGATCTTTTCTGGCAGCGTCTATCGCGTCCGTTTGTCTGGTCGCGTCCGGCGTTGGCTGTTCTAGTTCAGACCCAATGTTTCATCCGGCCGACGCAGGCGGCACGGGCGGCAGCAACGGCAGCGGCTCCGGCGGAATGACGACCACCGGATCGGGCGGAGCCGCGGCCACCGGGACGGGCGGCATGGCGACCGCCGGGACAGGTGGAAGCACCACGCCTGACGGCGGCAACGACACGTCGGGCGGGACCGGCGGGATGATGGGAACCGGCGGCGCCGCGCCGACCGCCATCTGCACGCAGCAAGGCGACTGCACGGCGGTGCTCAAGATGGACGGTGCGTACAATATCAACCCGCCGGAGAGCCGTCAGATGTCTGATGGTCTGGAGGGACCGACCGGCAATGACGGCGTCCCCGGCGTTGTCTGCGTGCCCACCGACGACAGCAAGCTGGACACCAGTACGCCGTTCAAGCAGTGGCACTGGCAGCTGATGGGCCCCGGGATCACCATGGGCACGAACTACATGGTGACGATCCACATCACCGGCGTGCTCGAGTGCAAGACGTACAACGGCGGCTGCACGCGACCGGCGGACCAGGGCCGCGACGGCACTTACGACATGTGGTGCCCCAACGGCGTCGATCCGCCGGATCACTGGAACACGGAGATGCTGTCGGTGACCGCGGACAAGAGCTCGACCGCGGCCGGCATCGGCCAGAAGAACGGCGCGATGCCGGCGATGGGCAGCTGGTGGGATCTCAACGAGTGCCCGCAGGCCGTGATCGAGAGCCACCAGACGTGGAAGGCCGACTACGAGAAGACCATCACCGTCCCCGGCGGCTCGTGGATCAACTACCTTGAGTTCGACACCAACTGCCGCGAGATCGTCAACTGCGGCACGTCGGTCGACGCGGCCCAGGTGTGCACCAGCCAGTTCTCGATCACGCCGCCCGCGACGTCGGTACCGGCACCGCCCGCTTCGATCACGACGCAGCCGGCGGCTTCCGGCGGCGGTGCCTACGGCCAGTGGGTGTTCTTCGACATCAAGAGCATCGTCCCCATGTAGCGCGATGGTCACCGTCGCCACCCACGCACCTTGGGCGCGCGCGGACCCGGCCATTTTCTGATACGAGAGGCATCTCCGCGAAGGCCGCCCAACGGCGGCTTCGCGGGGACCTGTCTGCTGTTTCTCCCGACCAAGAGGAAGGTGATCCGTGAAACGACTGTCCCCGTGGCGCAAAGCCGTGACCGTTTCCCTGGCCGGTGCCATCGCGTCGGTCTGCGCGAGCAGCGTCGCCTTGGCCGAAGTCACGCTGGTGAAATCCGACGGCGGCTGGGAGTTCTCCACCACCGGCCGTTTGAACTCGTTCCTCAGCTGGGCCAAAGGCGACAATATGCCGGTCGCGCCGCTCAGCACGAATGGGACCGGGCCGCTCTATCAATTCAAGAGCGCGGGCGGGACCGGCGTTCCGGACACGCCCGGCAGCTCGGACAACATCTACGGGCCCGACGGGATGACGGTGATCGGTCATACCCAGGGGACCGTGGACGCCATGCGCGTGCGCAGCGGGTTCGTGGGGAACGTGCTCGGCTTCGGCCTGCATCGGAATCTGACCGAGACCACGCGGTTCACGGGCGTCATCTCGATCTGGTCGATCGTCGAGAGCGTCGATCGCAGGAAGTACTTCCCCGATTACGGCGACGTGCGGGAGGGCTACATGAAACTGGAAGGCAACTGGGGCAGCTTTCTGGCCGGCAAGGCGCTGACGCTGTTCGATCGCGGCGCGACCGAAGCCGACTTCCTCTACATGCACGGCTATGGCCTGGGATATCCCGGCAGCATCGGCGTCAGCGGGCCCGCCGCCGGCATGATCGGCTTCGGCGTTCTGGCCAGCACCTTCTCCGGCGGGTTCGTCTACGCGACGCCGCACATTTATGGCGTCCAGCTGTCGGTCGGCGGGTACGACCCGGCGTCACTGGTCGGGTCACGCCTGGAACGAACCGGCGCCGTGCGTCCCGAGTTCGAGTTGACCGTCGACGAGGCGCTGGGGACGGTGGGCAAGGTTCACCTGTTCTTCAACGGCACGTGGCAGAAGCTCTACGCGCGGCAACAGCCGGATTCGTTCTCGGCGACGGCCGAGGGCGTGGGCTTCGGTGGGCGGGTCGAGCTTGGCCCGGTGCACCTGGCCGCGGGCGGCCACACCGGCAAGGGCCTCGGTCTGACGTTTGCCCTCGAGCCGTCGGAGTCGACCTACAGCGACAAATCGGAGCTGCGCACGTCTCGCGGCTTTTTCGGCATCGGCCAGGTCGTGCTAGCGAAGTTCGACGTCAACCTCGGCTTCGGGCAGACCAAGGTCGTTCCCCTCGCCGACGACCTGGTAGCCAACGCGATGACGGGCTACCCGACGTACAGCCTCATCTACACGCAGACCGGTTATTTCGGCGCGGTGGTCTATCACGCCGCCGACTGGCTGCACTTTGACGCCGACTTCATGTACGCCGACTTCAAGTGGACGGCCGGCGATCGGCAGAAGATCAGCTTCATCAACGCCGGCACCACCGTCACCTGGTGACGGCGCGCCGGCGCGGATCGGAAGTCAGATCGACCGCGGCGCATGTCTGCACGGTCGATCGCGGAAAGACCGCCTCGATGGCCTCCGGAAAGCCTTTCAAACCGTCGCAGCACACCAAGAGCATGTCGGCCACGCCGCGGTTCTTCAGCTCGGTCATGATCTTCAACCAGGATTTCGCGCCCTCATTGCTCTCCAGCCACAAGCCCAAAACCTCTTTCGTCCCTTGCAGGTTCACGCCCATCGCCAGATACGCCGACTTGTTCATCACCGTCCCTTGGTCTCGGATCTTCACCACCAGCGCATCCAGGTAAACGATCGGCCACAGCGCATCCAGCGGCTGGTTCTGCCACGCTTTGACCTCTTCGTGGACCGCGTCGGTGACGCGCGAGATCAGGTCAGGCGGCGCCTCCGTCCCCGTACAATTCCTTCAAGTGCCCCTGGATTTCCCGAACCGTCATCCCGCGGGCGTACATCGAGATGATCTTGTCGTCGAAGCCATCGAAGTGGGTCTGATGCTTGACCAGTCTCGGTTCGAAGCTGGCGTTTCGCTCTCGCGGACCTTCGATCGCCACCTCACCTGATTCGGTCTTCAGCGTCTTGGGGCTCGCACCATTGCGCGAATTTCCAGAACCCCGACCGGCGGCATCGTTTTCTCGTAGCCCAGATGCTCCGTTAATTCTGTCTGCAACGCTTTCTCGACCAGCGCGGCCGTGAGCCGCTTGAGCAGCCCATTCGGCCCCAGTAGATCTTCCGGTTTCTTGTACTCGGCCAGCAATTCTTTCAGCAGTTCGTCTCATATTGCCATGGTGTCCCTCCCTCACCGGCGGGACCCATCTTCGGCCTTTCAGATCCAGCTGCACAGACTTTCGGACAGGCTCCGGTCTACGCGACGCTGCTCAGCCGCGGCGTCTACCTGGCCTCCATTCGCACGATGTACCGGGTTCTGGCCGCGCGAGGAGAAACGAAGGAGCGCCGAAATCAGCGACGTCCTCACGTGTATGCGAAGCCGTCGCTGACGGCCACGGCGCCGAACGAGTTTACAATTACAGTTTGGTTCTGCGCCGGCTAAGCTGCGTGGTATAGGCTCGATTCATGGAGTTCGTGCGCGGGACCGCGATTGTCGTGACCTTCGGCCTTCTGGTCGCCGCTTCCCCTGCGGCCGCGGATGATCCAGAAGCATTGATCCATCAGGGCAACGACCTGCGCCGCAAGGGCGATGACCTGCGCGCGGAGGGCTACATCAAGCGTGCCTACGAAATCGCCCACACACCCCGCGCCGCCGCCCAGGTTGGCCTGGTCGAACTGGCGCTGAGGTCCTACGTCGAGGCGGAGCAGTACCTGGCCGAGGCCCTGGCGGCGCCCGACCGTTGGGTGAAGGAGAATGCCGACGTCCTCGAGAAGGCGCTCGGTCAGGCCCGCGCCCACCTTCTTCGAGTCGAGATCGTTGGGGCCCCACCCAGGGCGACCATCACAACGGCCGCCCGAGCACCCGTCAAGCTCGATGCCGACAGAATGCTTTGGCTGCCGCCCGGAGATCACGCCCTGCGCGTCGAAGCGCCCGGCTACGAGGTGGCCATCGTCAGCGTGAGCGGCGCCGCCGCGGAAACCCGCCGGGTGCTGGCCAAGATGCAGTCGGAACGCCCTCCGGCCTCCGATCCAGCGGGGCCGCCGGTCGCCCCGCCAGTGGCCGCGGGACAGCTCGACGGGACGGGCGCGGGAGGCTCCTCGCCGGCGGTGCCGGATTCAACCCGGGAGGGACGGGGCCGAGGGTTGCGCTGGGCGGGGATCGGCGTGGGCGCGGTGGGTGCAGCGGCGGCAGCGGTCGGTGCCACCCTGGCGATTCAGGGGACGTCGAAGCGAAACAGCATCGAAAACGCGGCCGGCATGGGCGGACCCTACAACCCCGCTGACGGAAACTGGCAGACCCTGGAGCGCGCGGGCGTCGGGCTGATCGTCGGCGGTGGCGTCCTGGTCGCGGGCGGGGTGACGATGTTCCTGCTCGGACGATCGTCAGGCAGCGCAGCCGGCGAAACAAATCAGGTGGCGGTGTCGATAGCAGGGGGGCGCGGATTCGGCTTCCTTCAATGCCAGCGCCGATTTTGAGGGTTCAAACGATGGATCTCCTTAAATTGTCTTCTATTGCGGCCCTGGTCGTCCCGCTCCTCGCGGCGGCCGGGTGTCGCGGATTGTCGATCAAGGACGGCACCCTGGCCTGCTCCGCCAAAGGCGAATGCCCGGGGGGCTTCCTCTGTGGCGCCGACCGCAAGTGCTGGCGCATGGACGGGGGCGCCAGCGACGCGGGCGCCAGCAAGGACGCACCCGCCGACCCGCATCCTCTTGACGGCCCCAAGACCGACATGGCGGACGTGCCTGTCGATGGGGCCGACGGAGGGTCCCAGGACGCGGTCAGGTGTCCCAATGGCAGCGCCCCGCCCTGTTTGATCCAGTGCCCGCCGGAGAACCTGGGCGGCCCCAAGCCGCGCGATTGTGCCTCGCCGCTGGACAACGACTGTGACGGCGTGCCCGACAACTCCGTCGACGCCATCTGCAAGTGCGCCGTCGGCGCCAAGCAGATATGCAACATGCATCCAGGGGCGGACGGCAAGGGACCATGCCAGGCGGGCGGGCAGACTTGCGTCGCCAGCACCGGCAGTCCGGGAAGCGATTGGGGACCCTGCACCGGCGCGGTGGCGCCGGCGGCCATGGACCTGTGCACCACCAAGGGTGATGATTCCAACTGCAACGGACAGCCCAACGACGGCTGCCCCTGCGTCGATGGCGAGGCCCAGCCCTGCGGTCCCGCCAACCCTCAGGGGATCTGCAAGGCGGGCGTTGTCCGTTGCCAAGGCCAGCGCTGGACTGCGTGCGACGCCACGTTCCCGGCGACGCGCGACTGCTCGTCCAGCGCGGACAATGACTGCGACGGCAAGCCCGACAACATGGTCGACAGCGTCTGTCAGTGCGCGGTCGGCACGTCCCAGGCGTGCCAGACGCATCCGGGATTGGACGGCCACGGCGCCTGCCAGGCCGGGGCGCAATCCTGCGTGGCCAGCGCCAACAAGACCACCAGCGCGTGGGGTGCGTGTGCCGGCGCCGTAGGACCGGGAGGCCGTGACTGCACCTCGTCGCTGGACAATGATTGCAATGGGGTTGCGGACAATGCCGTCGACGCCACCTGCAAGTGCCAGGCGGGTTCGATGCAGGCGTGCGACACGCATCCGGGCAGTGACGGCAAGGGGTCCTGCCAAGCAGGCTCGCAGAGCTGCACGGTGGCGGCCGACAAGAAGAGCAGCAACTGGGGCGCCTGCTCGGGGTCGGTGGGGCCAGCGCCGGCCGACAGTTGCACCATCAAGGGTAACGACGCCAATTGCAATGGCCAGCCCAACGACGGCTGCCCCTGCGTCGAGGGCGAGCCCCAAGCCTGCGGTCCGCCCAATCCCAAAGGGATCTGCAAGGCCGGCGTCGCTCACTGCGTGAACCAGCAGTTTACCGGGTGCGATGCCATCTTCCCTGGGGCGCGCGATTGCACGTCCGCCAATGACAACGACTGCGATGGCAAGCCCGACAACACGGTCGATGGCTTCTGTCGGTGCGCCGTTGGCACATCACAAGCCTGCCAGGGGCACCCAGGCCTGGACGGCCACGGGCCTTGCCAGGCCGGCTCACAGACCTGTGCGGCCAGCGCGGACAAGACGACCAGCGCGTGGGGGGCGTGCTCGGGATCGGTCGGGCCTGGAACGCGCGACTGCACCTCTTCGCTGGACAATGATTGCAGCGGACAGCCCGACAACACTACCGACGGCACCTGCGTCTGCGCGGCGGGTTCCAGCCAGCCTTGTCAGACCCACCCAGGCCAGGACGGCCACGGGCCTTGCAAGGCCGGCTCGCAGAGCTGCGCGGTCGCGCCCGACAAGCACAGCAGCAACTGGGGCGTCTGCTCGGGCTCGGTTGGTCCGGCGGCGGCCGACACCTGCGATGCGAACAACGACAACAATTGCAACGGCACCTTCCACGATGGCTGCATCTGCGTCAACGGGCAAACGCAAGGGTGCGGCAACTGCGGCACCCAGACTTGTACGAACGGCAACTGGGGAGCCTGCGGCGGCGAGTGCCAGGCGCCGCGACCGACCTGCAGCGGCGGCGTGTGCGTCTGTCAGGGGACGATCTGCAACAACCAGTGCGTCAATACCTCCAACGACAAACAGAACTGCGGGGGCTGCAACAACGTCTGCTCTCACTTTGGAACGACGGCGACCTGTTCGAACAGCACCTGCGCCTACCAGTGCACCAACACCAGCCACGCCGCCCTCAGTTGCAGCACCAGTACCGCTCCCTCATGCGGCTCCTGGGATTTCGAGAGCGGTACCCTCGAAGGGTGGCGTCACGAGGTGCCCTCCAACAGTGAGTGCTTCGTGGGATCGCTGGACCCCAACGCCACCGCTCATGCCTATACCGGCACACATTCCCTGGCGGTGAGGTGCAACTTCCCCTTCAATTCCAATGGATTCTCTACCGGGATCTTGGCGCTTCAGGTGCCCCTGTGCGCCAACAACTCGTCGATCCTTCTGGGAGGCGCGACCTTCCGCTTTCGGATCCTTGCTGTCGTGAACAGCGGCCCCCCACTCTTGATAGGCAATGACACCGATTCACTTGGCCTTTTCTTCCATGCCACGAATTCGTCGAACGGAAGCACCGACGGCATCCACCTGTTCAACCCCGACGGGAATGGCTGGACCACCTTTGAGGGTCATCTCCCCGGTGATGGGAACAGTTTCGACGCCGCCGGGTTCTACATCCAGATTGGCAAGGACGGCCCCACCTCTGGCTCGTGGGACGCGACCTTCTACATCGACGACGTGCAAATCTTCTAGCCGTCGTCGTCCGCCGAGCGGCGCCCCAGGCGGGCCACTGTGGCCACCAGGGTGCCGGATTCGACCGGGTTGCTGATGTGCATGGAGAAACCGGCTTTGAGCGCGGCTAGGCGATCCTCGGCGCGCGAAAACGCGTAACCGTTCAGGCCCAGAAAAAGGGCTCTCCTAACATTCGAGTGGGTGTGAAACGGGCGTCTTGAAGACGGGACGGAGGATGAGCCCGGTGCAACAGAGGAAGATGAAGGCGATGAGGTTGCCGGCGTTGTGAAAGCCGTAGGCGCGGCGGGTAATCGTTCTG
>DATATI010000075.1 GCA_036268875.1 Polyangia bacterium
GTCGTCAAGAAGCCGCAGGGTACCGCCTCCTGCATGCGCACTTTTCAGCCACCTCCGGGGACGCGCCCGAGCGCACCGTCACCGTCGACAACTCACGCCACCAGCCGCGTCTCACGCACCCACTCGAACGTCAGGAGAGCCAGAATTTCTCGCCGTTCATCCGGTGGGAACGACGTGCTTTCAGGCTACCTCGCGCGCGGCGACCACCGGACGGCGAAACGTCGAGGCGCGCCCGCGGGCGGTGAGGCGCGCGCGCAGGCGCAGGAACGGCTGTTCAATCAAGTTGTAAGACAGCAGAGCGGCCGCCAGCGCCAGGACCAGGTTCAGCGGATAGCGCGTGAACCACGTCGGCCCGCCGTGCGGGTTCAAGAACGGCTCTTGCCACAGATAAAGCGAATAGCTGATCCGTCCCAGCGCGCGCACCGGCGACCGGTTTAACAACCAAGCGGGGCCCTGCTGGGGCCAGCGGCGCAGCCGTTCCATCGACAGCACGATCGCCGCGTTCAAGATCGTCGGCCCCAGCGTCACGCCGAAGCGCGCTTCATCGAGACCGTTGACAAAGGCGGCCGCGCCGGCCAGCGGCACGACAAAAAACCATGGTGACCGCAGCCAGCGCAGGTACCGCGGCGATTCGTCCAGCGCCGGGCGCAGCAGCGCCACCAAGCAGCCGGCCAGCAACGCGTCCGCCACCGTCGGAAACGACAGGTGCACGTACGATCGCAAGGCCGGAACGTGCACGCAGGCCAGGCGCAAGAATGGCGAGACGACGATGATCGCCGCGCCCACCATCGTCGCCCGGCGCGGCCCCAGCAGCACCAGGGTCAGCGGCCAGAAGAAATAGAACTGCTCCTCGACCGACAGCGACCAGACGTGGCCCACGAACCAGGACATCGGGGCGTGATAGTTGGCCACGAACAAGGACGCCGACAGCACGTCGCCGGGCAAAAGAACGATCGCCCCGACGGCGTCGGCGATCAGCATCGCAGCGATGTACGTGTACGCCGCCGGGAAAATGCGAAAGACCCGGCGCAAATAAAACCCGGGCAGCGAGACGGTACCCGCCCGTTGCTGCTCGGCCAGCAGCAGCGAGGTGATGAGAAAGCCCGATATGACGAAGAAGATCCGCACGCCCAGGTTGCCGATCTCGCCGAAGCGCAGGAGATAGCGCCCCCATCCGCAGCCGGGCGTCCGCCCCACGTGGGCCACCACGGCGAACAGGATCGCCATCGCCCGCAGGCCGTCCAGCGACGGAATGCGCGCCTCGCCGGCGTGACCGGGACGGCGAAGGTCGGAGTGAATGGAAATCGACAACGTTACTGACAACGCGCATCAGCGCGATTTGTTCCGCGCCATCAAGCCGATCACCGATCACCACCTCGACGTCGTCACCGAGCTGCGACCGCTGTCCGCCGGCGGCGGCGGTACACTGCCGCCATGATCACCATCGCCGACGTGCAGACCTGGGTCACGCAGCCCGAGCGTGAGCGATTGCTGGTGGTGAAAGTCGTCACCTCCGAGCCCGGGCTTTATGGCCTCGGTTGCGCCACGTTCACCCAGCGGGTGTTCGCCGTGCAGGCGGCCATCGATCGCCACCTGAAGGCGTTCCTGCTGGGCCGCGATGTCTCGCGCATCGAAGACCTCTGGCACACGGCGCGGGTCAATGGCTACTGGCGCAACGGCCCGGTGCTGAACAACGCGCTTTCCGGAGTGGACCAGGCGCTGTGGGACATCCTGGGCAAGCGCGCCGGACTGCCGCTGCACGATCTACTGGGCGGCAAGTGCCGCGAGGCCGCGCTGGTGTACCGCCACGCCGAAGCGCCGACCGCCGCCGAGGTGATCGCCGAGGTGGAAAAATTTCGGGGCGAGGGTTACCGCCACGTGCGCGTGCAGCTGCGCCGCGACGGCCAGTCCTACGGTGGCGGCGAGCGACGGCAACCGCCGCCCGACGGCGCCCAGCCTGGCGCGTATTTTGATCCGCACGGCTATGCGCGCGACACGCTGGCCTTGCTGGAACTGGCGCGCGCGCGGTTATCCGACTCGGTCGCGTTGCTGCACGACGTACACGAACGCCTGGCGCCCGACGCCGCCGTGCAGTTCGCCAAGGACGTCGAACAATTCCGCCTGTTCTTCCTGGAAGACCCGCTGCCGCCCGAACAGGTGGACTGGCTTCCGCGGCTGCGCGCCCACGCCACCACGCCCATCGCGATGGGCGAGCTGTTCAATCATCCGCTCGAGTGGGAGCGGGTGATCGAGGATCGCTCGGTGGATTTTGTGCGCATGCACGTCAGTCAGATGGGCGGCCTGACGCCCGCGCGCAAGGTCGCCGCCGTGGCTGCCGCGCGCGGCATTCGCACCGCCTGGCACGGCCCGGCCGACACCTCCCCCGTCGGGCACGCCGCCAACCTGCACCTGGAGCTGGCGTCGCCCAACTTCGGCATTCACGAGTGGAGCGGCTTCGGCGAACGCACGCGCGCCCTGTTCCCCGGCATCCCCGAGGTGCGCGATGGCTATCTGTACCCGAACGCGCGTCCGGGACTGGGCATCGACTTTGACGAGAAGCTGTCGGCCGATTTTCCGGCGCGCGATGCCGTCGAAGAATGGACCCAGGCTCGCCTGCCCGACGGCGGCGGCGGGTTTCCTTAACCGGCGGCGCGCGCGGACGGTGGTAGAACACGGCGGCGGATGATCCACCTTTGCTACGCCAACCGCACCGAAGCCTTGCTGGAGGCGCTGACCGAGCGGCTGGCGGCGGCGCGCGCCGAACCGGGCGCCTCGCTGTTTCAGCCGACGCACCTGGTGATCCCCAACCGCAACGTCGAAACCTACGTCAAGCTGGGCGTGGCGCGCACTCTGGGCGTGGCGGCGAACTTTCAGACCCGGTTTCTGCGCGGGTTCCTGGCCGACGTCGCCCGGCAAAGCGTCCCCGGCGTCGAGGTGATCGATCGGCCGCAGCTCCAGGGCGAGCTTTTGAGCCTGCTGCAAGACGAACGGTTCATTGCCTCGCGCGATCTGGCTCCGGTGCGTGATTACCTGGCGGTGGCGGGCACCAGCACGGACGCGGTTGATCTGCGGCGTTTTCAGCTTTCGGCGCAGCTGGCGGCGCTGTTCGACGACTACGCCTTCTCGCGTCCCGAGATGCTGCAAGCGTGGCGCGAAGGCCGGCTGGCCGAAGGCCCGGAGCTGGCCATGCAGCGCTGGCAGCGCGAGCTGTGGCTGGGGCTCTTCGGGCGCGGCGGAACCTTGCCCACCCGCACGCGCCGCGACGGGCGCCCGCGCATGACCCTGGCCGCGCTGTTCGAGGAGGTGCCAGCGACGCCGCTGCGCTTGCCCCCCGCCGTGCACGTCTTCGGCATCTCGTACGTGGCGCGCCTCTATCGCCGCATCTTCGCGGCGCTGGCGCAATCGACGGCGCTGTCGATCTACACGCTGAACCCGTGCCGCGAATTCTGGGAAGATCTGGAAATCGCCGGCCGTCGGCCGCGCTCGATCGAGCGACGAAAATTTCCGCCCCGCCGATCGCCGGAGCAGCTGACGCTGGGAGGAACCGGCGCGGGCGATGACCAGGCGGGCGACGACGGCAGCGACGAAAATCCCCTCCTGACGCTGTGGGGCCGCCCGGGCCGCGACAACATCAAGTTGCTCAACCAGCTTTCCGACTGCGACTTCGAATCGCGCTTTCAAGATCCAGCGGCGGGCGCCGGCGCGCGCGATGAACCGCCGTGCGTGCTGCACCAGTTGCAGCGCGACGTTCTGGATCGGGTCCCCGCTCGCACCGGCGCCGCCCGCCTTTCGCTGCGCGACGACAGCGTCACCATCCTGGCCTGTCCCGATCCGCGCCGCGAGCTTGAGACCGTGGCCGCCGAGATCTGGCGGCTGGTCGGGGACGGCGGCTCGTCCGCGCCCGCCTTCAATCAGATCGCCGTGCTGCTGCCCGGCCCTGACGCCGCCGCGCGGTTGGCCCTGGCCAGCGCCGTCTTTCGCGAGGCCGCCGGCCTGCCTCACAGCGTGGCCGATCTGCCGCTTTCCGCGGACAGCCGCATCGCCGAAGCGATCGATCTGCTGCTGGCGCTGCCGCTCGGTCCCCTGGGCCGACAAGAGCTTTTGCGGCTGGCCATGCACCCGGCGGTGGCCGGGCGCTTTCCCGGCCTCGACGCCCACGGTTGGCTGCGGCTTTGCGACGAGCTGGGAATTTTCCACGGCGCCGATCGCGGCGATCACGCCGGCACGTACATCGATCGCGACGTGTTCAACTGGGACCAAGGTCTGCGGCGAGTGGCCCTGGGCCGCTGGCTCAGCGGCCGGCGCAGCGGCGATCAACGCCTGTTCTCCGTCGGTGACGAGCGGTACCTGCCCGCTGACCTTTCGGTGGACGCGCAGAACGACGCCACCCGCTTCGCGCTTTTGGTGCGAACGTTACTGGCCGACGCGCGCCACGCCCGCACGGCGCGCTTGTCGCTGGCCGACTGGATGATCTTCCTGCGCGCCGCCATCACCCGCGCCATCGCGCCCCGGAATGGCGACGATCGCGCGGCGTTGTTGCGCTGCTTGAGCGAACTGCAGCCGCTGGAAGAGCTGGGGCCACCCGACTTGATCGTCGGCTACCGCGTGGCGTGCGAGCTCGCGCGTGCGGCGCTAGCGGGGTTGACCGCCCGCCGGGGACAGTACCTGGCGGACGGCGTGACGGTGTCGTCGTTCCTGCCCATGCGCGCGGTGCCGTTCCGGATCATCTTCATCGCCGGCCTGGGAGAAGGAGATTTTCCGGCCCGTGAACACGTGGCGCCGTTGGATCTGCGTGCCCAGGCCCCGCGGCCCGGCGACGTCAGCGCGCGGGCCCAGGATCAGTATCTTTTTCTGGAGACCCTGCTGTGCGCGCGCGAGCGCCTGTACTGTTCGTACGTCGCGGCCGATCCGCTGACCGGCGAGCCACGCGCGCCGTCGTCGGTGCTGCTGGATCTTCTCGGCACGCTGGAAGGTGGTTATTGGGCGGCGGGCGCGCAAGCAGCGGTCACCCGGCGGCCATCGCTGCGCCGGCACCAGGACGCCGAGGCGCGCGCGGTCTTCCCGGCGGCGGCGCGCGAGGCGACAGCGGCGGCGCTGGCCACTGATCTGCAGACGGCCCTGGCCGGCACCGGACCGCGGCCCGACTGGACCGAGGCGCGCGCGGCCGTGGACCCGGCGGTGTGGCGTGACGTCGGCGCGGCGCTGGGCTGGGTCGGTCCGCCTGAGCCACCAGCAATCGCCGCCGAACCGGCGCGCGCCACTGTGCCCGCGCCGATCACGCTGTCGACGGCACAGCTGCGTCGGTTTCTCGAATGCCCGCTGCAAGGATCAACCAGCGCGCTGTTGCGGCTGACGGAGATCGACGACGGGGTGGACGCCGCCTTTCGCGCCGACGAAGCTTTTGATCCGAACCCGAACAAGGCGGTCCATTTTCTGCGCGAGGTCTTCGCCCAGGCTTTGCGGTCGGGCACCCACGCCGACGACGCCACGCTGGCCCGGCTTTACGACGCCGTCGCCGAGCGGAAGGTTCTGGACGGGACGTTGCCGCTCGGCACCTTCGGCGCGGTGGCGCGGCGCCGGCACCTGCAGCTTCTCATCGATTGGCGCGAAGGTTTGCGGCGCGTGACCGGCGACGCCTTGCCCGCCGCTGACCGGGTCTTTTTCGGTCACGCCGGCGAGCACGAACCGTCGCCCCGGATCCTGCCGGCGGTCGCCCTGGACGTTTCGCTCGGTGATCGAGCGGCGCGCGTCAGCCTCCACGGCCCGTCCGAGCTCTTCGCCGAACGCGACGGCGAGCGGCTGACCTTGCTGCTGCCCAAAGACGATCGACGCGACAGCGGTCGCGACCACCGAGAGTATCTGCGCGCGTTCATCGACCACGTGATGGTCGCCGCCGCCGGCTCGGAACCGCCGCGGCCCACCCGGGCCCTGCTCTGTCGGTCAACCGGCAAGCATCCCCAGCAGGCGATCTTCCCGGCGCTGGCGCCGGCCGAGGCGCGTACGTACCTGGACGCCGTCGTCACGGATCTATTCTCCGGCGTGCACGACTACCTGCTGCCGTTCGAAGCGGTGCTGAGCTGGCACGGGAGAGACCGGCCACGCCCGCCGGTGCCCGACATCGTGGCGATGTTGAAAGACGACAACTGGACCAAGTTCCAATCCGACTTCGGTCCCGTGCGCAACGCCCGGGATTATTTGCCGCCGTCCGACGAACGCGCGCGGGCGATGATCGATCGACGTCTGGGTCTTTTCCTGGACAGCGCTGCTGGAGAAGAGGCCTGATGCCCCGCCCGGACGCGCTTTATCCCAAGCCCGACCAGCTTCGCCACCTGCCACACCCGCGCAGCGCCGTCATCGAAGCCTCCGCCGGCACCGGCAAGACCTATCTGCTGGAACACCTGGTCCTGGATCGTTTGATCGACGGCGACCTGCGCATCGAGAACATCTTGGTCGTCACCTTCACCGACAAGGGCGCCGCCGAGCTCGGCCGCCGGCTGCGCGCCGCCATCGATCGCCTGCTGGCGGTGGCGGCCGGCGCCGCGCCGCCCGACGGCGACGTCAGCGACCCGGAACGCTGCTGGCGTCTGGACGCGGCGGCGGTGCAGCGCCTGCAACGGGCGCGACAGTCGTTCGATCGCGCCACCATCGCCACCATGCACGGCTTCTGTCAGACCGTGCTGACCGAGAATCCCTTCGCCAGTCAGCGCCTGTTCTCGCAGCGCCACGTCGACAGCGCGCAGATCTTCGGCCTGGTCTTTCGCGATGTCCTGCGCCGGCGCCTCACCATCGACGCCGACCTGCTTCCGTACGTGACCGCCTGGCTGGAGAGCGGGCGCAAGGTCGTCGACCTCGAATCGCTGCTGTTCGAGGCGCGGCGGTTCGCCGTCAATTCGCCGTGGGCGGTGGCCTTCGATCCGGCGCACATCGCCGCCGCGGTGGCTGATTTTCTGGCGTTGATGGACGACGGAGGCGCGGCGCGCGCGGCGCTGGCTGCGCAGATCGGAAACCTCACCAAATCCAAATCGGCCGAGACCCGCCTGGACGTGGTGGCGACGATCTGCCGTTCGTTCGCCGCCAGCGGCGATCTGCCGACGCTGCTGCGCGACTTCGACGCCGCAGTCGAGAAGAAAGACTTCATCACCTATCTCGAGACCAAGCTGCCGCCAAAGATCTACAGCGGCGACGCCGAGCGCTTGCGCCGCGCGTTCTTCGCCCTGCTGGAGGCGGTGGTGCCCCTGGGGATCGCGGTGGCCCACCTGTGCCTTCCGCTGGTGAACCAGGCCCTGCACGATCACAAACGGCAGAACGGTCTGTTCGACTTTGACGACATGCTGGCCCTGGTGGCCGAGAGCCTGGACGGCCCGCACGGTGAAGGGCTGATCCGATCGCTGCGCGCTCGTTATCACTGTGCGCTCATCGACGAATTCCAGGACACCGACCCGATCCAGTGGCGCATCTTTCGCCGGCTGTTTCTCGACAGCGAGGAAAAAAATCCCCTGATCATCGTCGGCGATCCCAAGCAGGCCATCTACGGTTTCCGCGGCGCCGACGTCCGTACCTACCTGGCGGCGCGCCAGGCGGTGTCGGGCACCAGCGGGCCAGCGGTGCACCTGATGCGCAACTATCGATCGACGCCGGCGGTGATCGGCGCCTACAACGCCATCCTCGACCAACAGTCGAAGGTGCCGTTCTTCGACGCCGGCGGCGACATTCTTTACGACCGCCCGGTCAGCGCCGCGCGCGAAGGCGCCGCCGGGCCGGCGGTGACGCTGCTGCAGGTGACGCCGACCTTGCCTGGACAGATGCGCGCCCGCGACGTGCGGCGCACCGTCACGCAGCGGATCGCCCGCGAGATCCGCGCGCTGCTGGACGGGCCGGCGCCGCCGCCAGCCGGCGAGATCTTCGTCCTCACCCGCACCGGCGCCGAGGGCGAAGCGGTGGCGGCGGCGCTGCGCGAAACCGGCGTGCCCTTCACCTTCTTCAAACAGGACGGCCTTTATCAGACCAAAGAGGCCAAGCAGGTGCTGGATCTGCTGGCCGCCGTCGACGACCCCGAGAACCGCTCGAAACGACTGCGGGCCTGGTTGACGCCGTTCTTCGGATTGGCCCTGCGCGATCTGCCGGCCTGCGCCGCCGTCGGCCCTGATCATCCGCTGCGGGCCCGGCTGCAAGCCTGGAAGGCGATGGCGGACGAACGACAGTTCGAGGCTTTGTTTCATCGAATTCTCGACGACAGCGGCGTCATCCGGCGCGAGCTGTTCGCCGGCGCCGGCCAGCGCCGCCTGACCAATTACCTGCACATCTTCGATCTGCTGCTGGCGCAGACCGCGAAGGGGCAACGCGGCCTGTCCGATCTGATCATTCAATTCGGCGGCCTGCAGGACAGCACGCGCAAACCCGATCCGGAAGACGGCAACGTGCAACGGCGCGAGAGCGACGCCGACGCCGTGCAGATCATGACCATGCACAAGGCCAAGGGGCTGGAGGCCGAGGTGGTGTTTCTCTACGGCGGCTTTACCGCCTGGAGCGGAGGCTATCGCAAGGTGCGGGCCTTCACCGTCGACGGCCAGCGCGTCGCTCACTATGGGCGGCCGCGACGGACGGCGATCGACGAGCGCATGAAGGCCGAACAGTCGCAGGACGATCAGCGCCTGCTGTACGTGGCGCTGACGCGCGCGCGATCGCGCCTGTACCTGCCGTACTTCGGCAGCTTGCCGGCGGGCGACGAAGAGCTCGAGACGCCCCCTCGGGAGACCGAGACGTGGGACAAGCTGAAGGGCGGCTATCGTCACCTGAACCGCCGCCTGCAGTTGTTGGTAGGCGATGCGGTTTTCAACGATCCGCGGCGAGAGTTCTTCGTCAGCGACGCCGTCCCCTGCCCGCCCGAGCCCAATGACGAAACGACGGCCGCCGCCGCCCGCATCGATCGCGATCGCCGCCGGGCCTGGCAAGCCTGGCGGCCACCGGCCGCGCTGCTGGCCGACGACAGCGAGGCGCGGGCCCGCCCGCTGGCGGCGCTGCGGCGGCGCAAAGGGTTCACCATCACCTCGTACTCGCGCATCAAGCAAGCGCACGGCGGCTTCCAGGCGCCCGAGGATCCACTGGACGATGGCCTCGGCGAAGAGGATGCGTTTGTTGAACCGGCAACGGCGACAGTGACGGCGGCGACCGCACTGACGGCAACGGTGACGGCGCCGTCGGCAGCGACGGTCGACCGCGCTGGCGACGGCGCGGCCGCGTTGCCGGGCGGCGCGCTGTCCGGGATCTTCCTGCACGCGGTGCTGGAAGCGATTCCGCAGGGCAGCCTGGCGGGCCGCCCGTCTTTGCCCGAGTGGATCGCCCTGCCGGCGGTGCGGGAGGTCTTTGCGCGCGCCATGCACCGGTTCGATCGCCAGCCGGAGCACCTGGCCGATGCCCAGCGCCTGGTTTACACCGCATTGACGACGCCGATCGCGCTGTCGCCGCAGCGGCGCATTGACGGCATCGGCCAGGTCGAACGCCTTCTCCGCGAGGTGGAGTTCGTGTATCCCGCGCTGGATCAGCCGGCCGCCTCCAAAGACGACGGCGGCGCCTTCGTCAAAGGGTTCATCGACTTCATCGTCGAGGTCGATGGCCGCGTGTATCTGGGCGATTGGAAAAGCGACTGGCTGCCGACGTGGGAGCCGGCCGCCGTCAGCGCGCATGTCGCCGCCAACTACGAGTTGCAGGCGCGGCTTTACGCCATCGCGCTGGTGAAGATGCTCGGCATCGCGTCGGCGGCGGACTACGCAGCGCGCTTCGGCGGGATGATCTTCGTCTTTCTGCGCGGGCTGCCGGGCGCGGTCCATCTCTGGCGTCCGACCTGGACCGACGTCGTCGGCTGGCGCGCCGAATTGCCCCACACCGTCGGCGCCGCGACGGAGGAGCCGTCGTGAACGACGGACCATTGCCACCGGCGCTGGTGGTCGCTCTGCGCGACGCCGACGTGCCCGACGAGACCGTGTATCTGGCCGGCGAGGCGGCGTCGCCCTCGTGGGCGCCCGCCCTGGACGACGACGATCGACGCGCCTGGGCCTTGCTGGTGGTGGCGTCGCTGGAGGCGCACCGGCGCGGCGACACCCGGCTGCCGTTGCCGTCCGCCAAAACCTCCAGCGCCGCCGAAGGCGAGGCCGGCGAACCCGGCGGGCTTTCGCCGCTGCTGCGGGCGCTGGGCGTGGGCGACGATGATCGGCGGCGCACGCTGGACCTGGCAGCGCGGCTGCTGACGACGCCCGCCCTGGCGCCGATGGTGGGCCAAGCAGGCGCGTACAAGCCGTTCATCGTCGACGACGGCTGCCTTTACCACCAGCGCGTGCTGGCCGTGGAAGAACGCCTGGCCGCGGCGTTGCGCGTCCGGCTGCGCGAAACCGCGTCCGCGCTTTCGGATGCCGACCTGGCCCGCGCATTCGGCGCCGGGCCAGCGGCGGGCACGGCTTTGTCTGACGAGCAGCGGACGGCTGTGCAAGCGGCGCTGCAACGATCGCTGACCGTGATCAGCGGCGGACCCGGCACCGGCAAGACGTCGGTGATCGCCGCGCTGTTGCGGGCGGCAACGGCGCTGGGGCTTTTGCCCGCCGACATCGCGCTTGGCGCGCCCACCGGCAAGGCTGCCCAGCGCATCACCGAATCGCTCGACGCCGGGCAAGCCGGCGCCGGCGCGCCGGCGGCGCAGACGCTGCACCGGTTGCTCGGCTATCAGCCGGCCGACGGCGGCCACTTTCGCCATCATCGAAATTACCCGCTGCCCTACAAGCTGATCGTCGTCGACGAAGGTTCGATGATCGATCTGTTCTTGATGGAGCGCTTGCTGGGCGCGGTGGCCACCGACGCGCGTCTGGTGCTGCTGGGCGACGCCGATCAGCTGCCGTCCGTCGACGCCGGCGCCGTCTTCCGCGATCTCGCGCCGCTGGCCGTGCGGCTCACGCGCAGCTATCGCCTCGATCCCGCCACCCCCGCCGGACGCGCCATCCTGCTTGCCGCCGAGGCCATCCGGGCCGGCCGCAGCGACGACCTGGCGTTGCCGGTCCGGGCGCGCGCCGCCGAGTTGACGTTCACCGGCGTTGAGCAACTGGCTCCGTCCGCCCGGCGAGCACAAGCCACGCTCGAGGAGTTTTTTGATCGCTGGCAGACGCGCGCCCAGGCCAGGCTGCCCGACGGCGCGCCGGATGCGCGCGCGGTGTTCTCGTTCCGCGGCGGCGAGCCCGCACCCGACGACGGCCGCGCGCTGGCCACGCTCTTCGCTCACCAGCACCAACAGCGGATTCTCTGCGTCACCCGCGGCGCTGCCCGCCCGACCGGCGCCGACGCGGTCAACGCGGCCCTCCACCGGCGCGCCGCCCGCGCCGGCGATGGCGCCATCGTCCCCGGCGAGCCGCTGATCATGCTGCACAACGATTACGACCGCGGCCTTTACAACGGCGATCTCGGCCTGTGCGTGCGCGCGTCCGTCGACGGCGCCGCGCCCGCGCTGACCGCCGTCTTCCCGCGCGGTGACGTCTTTGTGGCGCACCCGCTGGCCACGTTGGGCGCCGATCTCTCCTTGGCCCACGCGTTGACCGTCCACCGCGCGCAAGGCTCGGAGGTCGAAGCGATGGCCCTGATCCTCCCCGACGACGATCTGCCGCTTTTGACCCGCGAGCTGGTTTACACCGCCCTCACCCGCGCCCGCTCTTCCGCCGTCATCGTCGGCCGCGCCGCGATTCTGCAGACCGCTCTGGCCCGCCAGCTCCGACGCTCAACCGGCCTCGGCGCCCGCCTGGCGCTGGCCCGACCTAGCGACGATCGACTTCCTTCTTCATGAAGATCGCCCCGTCCGTGACGATCTTCTCGCCCGCCGTCAGCCCGGCCAGGATCCGCACCGTCCCGCTGTTGTCCGGCCCCACCTCGACCTTGCGCGACTTGAAGACATTGCCTTCGGTGGCCACCACCACCACCGATGTCTCGCCGTCGCTGAGCACCGCCTTCGACGGCACGGCGATGAACTTGTGGCCGCCGACGTTCTCGATCAGCACCTTGGCGAACATCTCGGGCTTTAGCCGATGGTCGGCGTTGGCCACCGTGCAGCGGACCTTCACCGTGCGCGAGCTGGCGTCGACCACGTCGCCGATGTGCTTGACCGTGCCGGCGAACTTCTGTCCCGGGTAGGCCGGCACCGAAACGCTGACCGTCGAGCCCGGCTCGATGGCGCTGAGATCCTGTTCGTACACGTCGCCCAGCACCCACACCACGTCCAGGCTGCTGATGGTCAAAAGCGGCATCGCCTGATCGGCGCGTACTTCTTGACCGGCCAGCACGTTGCGCTCGACCACCACCCCGGGGATCTGCGCGCGCAGGGCCACGTTCACCGCCGGCTCGCCCGGGGTCACGCCCAGCGATTTTAGCTGGGCGCTGGCCCGCGCGTAATCGGACTTGGCTTTTCGAAACTCGCCCTCGGTCTGCGCCACTTCCTTGTCCGAGATGGCGCCGTCGCCTTGCAGCTTGTGGGCGCGGTCGATCGCTTTTTGCGCCACGCTGAGATCCGACATCGCCTTCAGGGCGTCGGACTGCAGCTGACCGACCTGCGGCGACGACAGCTCGATCAACGGCTGGCCGGCGCGCACCTTGTCGCCCGGCTTGACCAGGATGCCCACCACGCGCCCGTCGATGGGCGAGGCCACCCGCTGGGTGTGGTCCTCGTCGAAGGTGACCCGGCCGGGCAAGGCGATCTCGCTGCCGCGCGACGATTCCTTGACCACCTCGATCTTGATGAAGTCGAGGCGCGGGCTGCCGGGATCCAGCTTGATGAAGTCCCGCGCGCCCTCCGGGCCGTTGGCGGATTGCTCCGCCGACTCGGGCGCCTCGGCGTTGCCCTTGCTGCATCCGGCGACAATGACGGCGCCCGCGGCCACTGCCAGCCAGGTCGCGCTCACCGCCTGCGCCGGCACCCAGGATGATTTCCTTCCCATCACTTCGTCCTCTCTCCAACCGCGTGGCTGACATCGATCGTGGACTGTCGATAGTCATGCAACGCCCGCAGATACTGTCCGCGAATATCCAGAAAGGTCCGCTGCGCCTCCAGCAGTTCCAGCAAAGAGATAGCGCCCGCCTTGTACGATTTCTCTGCCACCCTCAACGAGCCGTCGGCCCGGTCGATCATGCCACCGCCCTCGAAGACCGCCAGCAGGGCCTGGGCGCGCTGAGCCCGGCGCACCGCCTCGCCGACGTCACGCTGAACCTGCAAACGCAGGCGTTCGGTGTCGTTGTCGGCGCGGACGATGTCGAGGCGAGCGCGGCCGATGTTGGCCTGGTTGCGATCGAACAGCGGCAGCGGCAGCGCCAGGTTGAGGCCCAGCGTGTTCGGGTTGTCGCCCGACACGGTGAAGTCGCTGTGGGTGTAATTGGCGCCCACGCTGATGTCCGGAAAGGCCTCGCGTCGCGCCGACGACAGCGACGCCTCGCCGGCCGCGTGCGCCGCGTGCGCCGCGTGCAGATCCGGCCGGTCGCTCATCGCCGTGGTGACCAGCGCGTCCAGGTTGAAAGTCTGCCGCTTGTCCCACGGCTGCAGCTCGGCCGGCAGCGGCGCCGCCGAACCGAAGCCCATCAACCCGGCCAGGTGCTGGCGCGCGACGTCCAGTTCCAGATCGGCGTCGATGACGGCGTTCTGATAGCGGAGGCCCTCAAGCTCGATCTTGCGCAGCTCGGCCTCGGAGATGTCGCCGGCCCGGAAGCGCGCTTGCGAGATCTTCACCGTCTGGTCGTAACGGGACACCACCTCGTGGGCCAGCGCGCGCTCGGATTGCTCGCGCACGACGTCGGCGAAGGCCGAGCGCACGGCGTAGACGATCTCGCGCAAGGCGTCCTCGACCAGCCAGCGGTGGTGCTCGACGCCGCGATCGGCGGCGGTCACCCGCGCGCTGCGCTTGGCCCAGATGTCGACGATCTCGCTGAGACCCACGTTCTGCACCGGCTGGCTGAAGGCGCCCGGGTGCAGGTTCATGCCTTGAGCGTTGGCATTGCCGAGGACGATGTTGCCAAAGCTGTATTCGAACTGCGGGTTCGGATAGACGCGCGCCGCCACCACGTCCAGCTGGGCAGCGTCGATGTCCAGGCGCGCGGCGATGACGTCGCGGTTCTGCTTCAGCGCCACCGTGACCGCGTCGTCGATGGTCAACGCCTGCTGGGCGCGCGCCGGCGACGCGCCGGCCAGCACCAGGGCCGCGATCATCATTCCCGCCATCTTCGCCGCCATCGTCTACCCGTCCACCCGAGACAGCCGGCGCCGCGAGCGCCGCCCGGCCCCGAACCAGCTGTCGGCCAGCTTGTACAGCGTCGGCAACAACAACATGGTCAGCAGCGTCGAGGTGATGAGGCCGCCGATGATCACGATGGCGAAGGGCCGCTGGGTGTCCGAGCCGATGGCGTGCGACAGGGCCGCCGGCAAAAGACCCAGCGACGCCAGCAGCGCCGTCATCAGCACCGGCCGCAACCGTTGCGACACCGCCTGCAGGATGGCGTCTTCACTTTCCGGGCTGCGCTCGCGCGCTTGTCGGACGTAGGTGATGAGCAAGACGCCGTCCATCACCGACACGCCGAACAAGGTGATGAACCCGACCGCCGCCGAAACCGACAGGACCGTCCCGGTCAGGTACAAGGCGAACACGCCACCCACGGTGGCGAACGGCACCACCAGCAACACCACCACCGCCGGCAGGAAGGCCTGAAACGTCAGGTACAAAAGCGCGAAGATCAACAGGATCGAGATCGGCACGATGATCGACAGGCGCTTCATCGCCCGGCGCTGGTTCTCGAACTCACCGCCCCAGGTCATGTAGTAACCCTCCGGCAGCTTGACCTGCGCGCGCACCGCCTTCTGCGCCTCGTTGACGAACGAGCCCATGTCGCGGCCTTCGATGTTGCACTTGATGGCCAGGAACCTTCCGCCCTGCTCTCGGTTGATTTGCGTCCGTCCGCGATCGACGTGAATGGTGGCCAGCGCGGACAGCGGCAAGCGCGTGGCGCCTTCGGTGCCGTCGACCGGGATGTCCAGGTGGGCCAGCGCGCTGGCGTCGCCTTCGTTCGGCACCGGCAGCTTCACCCGCACGCCGACCTTGCGTTCGCCCTCCCACATCGACGTGGCCAGGCGGCCGCCGAAGCCGATCTCGATGGCGTCCTCGATGTCTTGCACCTGGATGCCATAACGGGCGGCGGCGGAGCGATCGATGTCCGCCACCACGTGCTGGGCGCTGCCGGCGCGGTACACCTCGACGTCGCGCGAGCCGCGCACGGCGGTCAGGATGCGGCGCACGTCTTCCAGGCGCGCCTGCATGAGGTTCAGATCCTCGCCGTAGATCTTCACCACGATCTGGCCGCGGATGCCCGAGATGGATTCTTCGACGCGGTCCTTGATCGGCTGGCTGAAGTTGTAGACCACGCCCGGCCGCTTCTCCAGCGATGCGCGCATCAGGTCGACGATCTGGGCCTTGCTGCGGCCGGTGTGCCAGTCCTTCTCGGGCCGCATGATGACGAACGTCTCGGCCTGGTTGGGCGCCTCGTCGTCAGTGCCGTCTTCCGGGTGGCCTTGCTCGGTGAGGACGTCCTTCACCTCGGGAAATTTCAGCAGATCGAGGCGCGTGTCCCGCAAAAGCTCGGCGCCGCGCTCCAGCGAGACGGCGCTGGGCATGGTGACGGTGACGTGGATGTCGCCCTCGTTCATCTCGGGCAGAAATTCGGCGCCCAGCTTGGGAATCAGGGCCACCGCCAACCCCAGCAGGCACAAACCCGCCAGCGGCGGCAGCAACGGATGGCGCAAGGCCACGCGCAGGCCGCTCAGGTACCGGGCGCGCAGCCAGATCAGAAAGCCCGGATCTTTTTCTTCCACCTTGCGGTTCTTCAGCAAGATGGTGGTCAGCGCCGGGACGGTGGTCATGGTGAAGATCAGCGCACCCAGCAGCGCGAAACCGTAGGTGAGGGCCACCGGCCGGAAGATGCGGCCCTCGACGCGCTCAAGCGTGAAGATGGGCATCATCGCGGCGCCGATGATCGACATCGAGAACAGCGTCGGGCGCACCACCTCTTTCGCCGACGTCGCCACCACGTGCGGCACCTCCTCGGGCGGCGGCTGCTCCTCGGCCAGGTGGCGGTAGGCGTTCTCGACCATGATCACCGCGCCGTCCAGCAAGATGCCGAAGTCGACGGCGCCCATCGACAGCAAGTTCGCCGGCACGCCCGCGTAATAAAGACCGACGAACGCCGCCAGCAACGCCAGCGGCATGGTCACCGCCACCGCCACCGACCCGCTGACCGCGCGCAGGAACAGCCACAGCACCATGCTGACCAGGGCGACGCCCTCCAGCATGTTGTGCGAGACCGTCTTCAGCGTGGTGTCGACCAGGCGCGTGCGGTCGTAGAACGGGACGATGTGCATGCCCTTGGGCAGGATGTCGCGGTTGATGCGATCGACGGCTTCGTGAATGCCGTTCAGAACATCCTTGGGGTTTTCCCCGCGGCGAAGAAGGATCGTTCCTTCGATCGAATCGATGGCCTCGTTGCGGGCCACCGCGCCCCGGCGCGGCGTGTAGGCCTCGGCGACGTGGGCGACGTTGCGAACCAGGATCGGCGTGCCCTTCACCGCCTTGACCACGGTGTCCTCGATGTCCCTGGGCGTGCGCAGGTAGCCGCGGCCGCGCACCACGAACTCGGATTCGCCGTGGGTCAGGTAGCCGCCCGACGTGGCGCCGTTCGACTGGGCGACGGCGTCGATCAGATCCTTCAGCGTCAGGCCGTTGTTGCGCAGGCGGGCCGGATCCGCCAGCACGTGATACTCCTTTTGAAAGCCGCCGAAGTTCACCACGTCGGCCACGCCGGGCGAGCGCATCAGCTGCTTTTCGACCACCCAGTCTTGCCAGCCGCGTAGCTCGCTGGGCGTGTGGCGATCGCTCTCCAGCGTGTACTGGTAGACCTGACCGACGGGCGTGTCGTTGGGACCAAGCTGCGCGTTCACCCCCGACGGGAGCTCGGCGTCGGACAGCATCTGGGACACCTGCTGCCGCGCCCAGTAGATGTCCACGTCGTCTTCGAAGGTCAGGATCACCTGCGACAGGCCGAACGAGGTGATCGATCGCTGCACCAGCACGCGCGGCACACCGGTCAAGGCGCGTTCGACCGGCAGGGTGACTTGTTTTTCCACCTCCTCGGCCGCCTGCCCGGGATAAAGCGTGATGATCATGACCTGGACGTTGGTGACGTCAGGAAAGGCTTCGATCTTCAGCTTGGAGAACGTCAGCACGCCAAAGGCAGCGAAGGCCAACGTGCCGACCAGGGTCAGGACGCGACGGTGGACGGCAAAATCTATCAGTCGATCAAACATGGGGGGATGCGCCGCGAGTCTTCCGGCAAGGCTCCAGCAAGGCACGTGCCCGTCGGAAATCAGACGGAAGGGGCACCGCAGCGGCGGTAGATACAACTTTCTTCCAGTCGGCCCTACAAGAATCTTTCAGGGTCGATGTCGGACGTCGGCCGATGATCTCTCCGCCCTGGCGTGGCCGCCGTCCACCTGGCCGAGCACCCGGCCATCGCAGTGACCATCGACCGCGCATGGAACATGCAAACGCCGACCGCGCCGCAATCCGCTGGCATGGTGCCGGAGGCTCTGACACAAAACAGTCAGGCCATCCCGCTGATCGCGCTTGTCGTTCGTTCTGGACGGGCGCCTTCCGGCCGCGTCTTGCGGTGGGCTCAAATGTCGCGCGTCCGCGAGGCCATCTCTTCGTCGCCAGCGATATCGCCCGCGCGCTGGACATGACCAGCCGCGAGGCCCGTCACGAGATCACCTCCCGTGACGGGCCCGCGACTGTCCTGTCCGTTCCTCCCGCGAGCCGGCTACCGGGAATGGCGGCTACCGCAACGCAGACGCCCACCAACCCCAGAGGAACGCCCCCCTCCTTCCCGCGCCGGCAATCCCGACGCCCCTCACTAGAACGTAGGGCGCCCCCCAATATTCCCGATGTACGAAGCGGGATCTCTCAATTGGCGATGCAGCCGATGCGCTGAACGTCGAGGGCGATATCGTCGATCCACATATCCGTCATCGGCATGGTGTTGCCTTCATAGCTGACCGTCGACAGCCCGTGATACGGCGTGAATCCGATCGAGAACTGACTGAACTTGACGGTCTTGCCGACCGTCGGCGACGCGGCGACGTCGTAGTAACCGACCAGCACGCCGTCCATCCACAGCTTGATGGGCGCGGCGTTGGCGCCGTCGGCGAAGAATTCCACGCACACCCATTTGTCCGGCAGCACCATCTTCGTGCGCATGTACTTCTCGCCGCCGTTGCCGTGCCAGTTGCCTTGAAGGGCGTTGTACTCGTACCCCACCTCGTACCAGTTGCCGCTGGACCCAGGCTGATCGAACAGCATCACCATCGCGCCGTGACCGACCGGCGCCTTGGGCGTCATGTGCAGATAAAAACGGCCCCAGACCACGTTGGTGATCGGGCCCAGCATCTTCGTGGTGATCGACGAGGCCGGCGGCCCGTGAAAAGCGGCCTTGCCATGAGCGGCGGTGACCGTCTGCACGTTGGCGCCGATGCCGGTCCACTTCGCGTCCGGCAAGGTTTCGAAATCCATGCACACCGGATAGTTGTTCTGCGCGCAGCCGGCCAGCGCGATCGGCGCGCCGTCGCCCGCCGCTTGGTCAAGTGAGCCGCCTTCCGAAACGGTGGTCATTTCGATCGCGGCGTCGACCGCGCCCGGCGCCCCACCGGAGGCCGGCGCACCGGCCCCGGCGCCGCCCGAGCCAGCCGCGCCGCCGCTGCTGCCGCCCGACCCGGCGCCGACGATCGTCGCGGCGTCCGACCCAGGATTTCCGCTCTCGCTCTGCGCGACGCACGCGCCGACGAGCCAAACCACACCCGCCGCCCACCAGAAGGAATGAAACTCCGTTCGCATTCTGACTCCTACGAAAGGTGGTGCAAAAAACGATACACGAATGGCGCGGGGAAAGACATGCCCCGTGATCGAACCATGCCAAGGCGCGGCGATCAGAGTCCGTAATCGGCGATCTTCCTGGCGATGGTCGGATACGACACGCCCAGTAGCCGCGCCACCTGGGTGCGGTTTCCCCCGGCGAATTCCAGCAGCCGGGCGATGTAGGCCCGCTCCAGCGACGCCAGCGACGGCGGCCGCCCTCCCTCTTCCAAGCCCAGCGAGAAAAATTCCCCGGCCGGTACGGCGGCGGTGACGCCCGCCAGCGCCCCGCCGCTCAGCACCAGACAACCGGGATCGATCTCGTCGGCGCCCGACAAGATCACCGCCCGCTCGATGAGGTTGCGCAGCTCGCGCACGTTGCCGGGATAGTCGTAAGCGCCCAGGCACCGTTCGGTCTCGGGGGCGAAACGCGAAGCGGGCTTGCGCAGCCGCACGGCGAATCGGGCCAGAAAATGCCGGGCCAGCGGCAAGATGTCCTCGCGCCGTTCGCGCAGCGGCGGGATGTGCAAATGAAAGACGTCCAGGCGGTGATAAAGGTCCAGACGAAAGACGCCCCGCCGCACCTCGGCCGCCAGATCTTTGTTGGTCGCCGCCACCACCCGCACGTCGACGGTCAGATCCCGCGTGCCGCCCAGGCGTCGAAAGGTGGTGTCCTCTAAAACCTTCAGCAGCTTGGCCTGAGTGTTGGCGGGCAGCTCGCCGACCTCGTCCAGGAACAGCGTGCCGCCGTCGGCTTCCTCGAACAGGCCGCGCTTTTGTTGCTTGGCATCGGTGAAGGCGCCGCGTTCGTACCCGAACAGCTCGCTTTCCAGCAGCGACTCCGGCACCGACGCGCAGTTGATCTCCACGAACGGCTCCGTCGATCGGCGCGGCGTCCGGCGGTGGATGAGATCAGCGATCAATTCTTTGCCGGTGCCGGACTCGCCTTGGATCAGCACGGTGGTCTCGGTCGCTTGCGCCACCTTGTCGACCATCTCCAGCACCAGACGCATGGCCGACGATTCGCCCGCCACCAGATCGCCCATCGCCGCCTGGGCGCGGCCGGACAGCTGGCGCACCTGCGCGCGCAGGCGCTTGGCCTCGATGGCCTTGCGCGCGGTGACCACCAGCTCGGGCAGCTGGAGGGGCTTGGACAGATAGTCGAACGCCCCCAGCTTCAACGCTTGCACGGCGCTGCTGACGTCGGCGTAGGCGGTGGCGATCACCACCAGCGTCTCCACGTCGCGCTCGCGCGATTCGCGCACCATCGCCTCAAGAATCGAAATGCCGTCGGTGTCGGGCAACTGCCGATCCAGGATCACCAGGTCGAAGGGATCTTTCTGCCAGGCGGCCAGACCAGCCCGGCCGTTGCCCGCGGTGACGACGGCGAAGCCTTCGGCAGACAGCGCTTCCTCGGCGACGATGCGAAAGGTCTTCTCGTCGTCGATGACCAGGACGGTGGGTTTCATGCCGGCGACGCAGCCTCCCGCGGCAGCCGCACGCGCACCCGCGCGCCGCCGAGATCGCTGGCCCCGTCAAAATCGATGCTGCCCCCGTGCGCTTCGACGTAACGGCGCGACGTCGGCAGCCCCAGGCCGGTGCCGTTGGGCTTGGTGGTGAAGAACGGTTCGAACAGATGCGCCCGCGCCTCCGTCGACAGGCCAGGACCATCGTCAGCCACTTCCAGGGTCAGGGCGTCGCCATCGGCGGCGGCGCGCACGCGCACGGTGTGGCCGGCGTCGACGGCGTTCTTCACCAGGTTGACCAGCACACCTTGAATCTTGTGCGAATCGCAGACAAACGGAAGCGAATCCGGCGCCTCGATGCGCACCTCGGCGCCGCGGTCGATGATCAGATCGGCCAGCTGCTCGCGCACGCGGAACAAAAGCGGCGTCAGATCCGCCCGCGTCCGATTGATGCGCGGCGAGCGCGAGAACGACAACAGCGAGTCGACCACGTCGCGCAGCCGCGCAACCTCGTCGATCACCTGCGCGCGCAGCCGTCCCACCCGGGTGTGGTTGGCCGGATCTTGCAAGATGAGCTCGACCGCCATGCCGAGACCATTCAACGCGTTTTTGAGCTCATGAGCGATGGCCGCCGACGTCTTGCCCATGGCGGCGAAGCGCTCGGCCTCGACCAGCGCCTGCTGGGTCACCACCAGCTCGCGCGTGCGCGACTCCACCCGCTGCTCGAGGTGCGCGGCCGCCTCGCGCAGCTCTTGATCGCGCTGGCGGATCGACGCCTCCATCTGCGTGAATGCCGCCACCAGCGCGCCCACCTCCTCGGTGCGGGCGGCGCCCGGCAGGTTGACCGTCTGCACCGGTTCGCCCCGGGCGATGCGGATCGCGCCGTCTCCCAGCGCCTCCAGCGGCCGGGTCAAATACGCCGACAGCATCAGACCGGCGATGGCCGCCAACACCAACCCGAACAACAGAATGCCGGCCAACGTCCACGCCTGCTGGATCAAGTTGGCGGTCAGCCGCCGCCAGGGCCAGGAGAAAACCAGCGCGTACGGCGTCTGCGCCCGCACCGGCGAATAGGCGAACAGCGCCTCCTGGCCGTTGGCCTCGCCCGACAGCGATCCAGTGACACCGGTGACCGCGGCGGCGACGGCCCGTTCCCAGCCCGTGCCTTCGGCGGCGCGCGAGCGGTCGGGCGGGTAAATGATCTCGCCGGTCTCATCGACCAGCACGGCGTCGGTGTCGGGGGGCAAGGTTTCGTGCAACGTCGGCGTGATGAGGTTGGTCTCGCCGAGCGAGATCACGCCCACCAGCGCGCCCATGAAGCGCTCGCTGCGGCGGATCGGCTGGATGATCTTGATGGTGCGTCCGACGCCAGGATCGTCGGTGCCGCGAAAGACCGGCCCGGCGCCGCCGTTGCGCACGGCGCGAAACCAGGCCCGATCACCGAAGGATTGGCCGCGGTATTCGGGGCGATCGGGCACCGCTCGCTGGCACAGACCGCTTTCGTCCAGCAGCAGCACCGCTGTGTTGTAAAGCACCGAGTGCTCGTGCGCGCCGGCCAGGGCCAGCTGCTCGGGCATCGAATCGCCGTCGCCCATATCCATCTGCGGCAGCATGGCCAGCCGCTTCAGTTCGTCCTCCAGGATCTCGAAGTTGTCGCGCAGGGCGAAGGCGCGGTTCTCGGCGAAAAGCTGGTATTCGGTGGTCAGCTCGCGCCGCATGTTGCGCGCCGACTGATAGATGGCCGTTCCCCCTGCCAGGCCGATCGAGACGACCAGCAGCGATGACAGCACCAGCGAAAGCTCAGTCCGGAGGGTCAGACCTTCAACGTAGCACGCGCCAGGCGCCGGACCGCCGCGGCCATCTTGGAATCGGCGTCGCCGAATTTACGCAACACGTACGGCGGCGAAACACGTCCTTGACGATTTTGGCTTTACTCTGCCGGCAACCGAACACAATTGAAGAGAGGGGGTTCAGCTCATGTCCCAGGTGGCTGATCGGTTGCGGGGAGGTCGTCATGCAAGCGCGGTGGGTTTTGCCATCAAGGTGATCGGCATCGGTATCTTTGCCGGTTTGATCCTCACCTATTGCAACGTCCTTCTGGACGCTTGCTTCCGCGGCATCCGGTAATGGCGTCGGCGCCCGGCGCGCCGCTGGCGTTTCAGTATGTGACCGCCGGAAAATCCTTCTTCGCCTCTTGGTATTGAGCTTCGCGCACGTCCGACCAGCCGAAGGCAGTGGTGGCCAGCGGCTTCACGTCGGTGCCGGCGGCGCCGCTCATGAAGTGGATGTACTCGCCCCAGTTCATGATCGGCGCGTAAGTTTGGCCGCGCCCGTCGTGCCGCGGGACCTTGGAATAGTGCTGAGCCAGCAGGCTGAGATAACGCCCGAAAACGGCGCCGCCGCCATGATCGTGCCACAGCGGATAGTACCAATCGCGAAACCAGTAGGTTCCGGCGCGCGGAAAGTCGGCGACGTCGGCGTTCAAGTTGGGCAGCCAGGCATCGGCCGCGTCGCCCATGCCGATTGCCTTCAGGGCGTCATAGGCATAGATCGAATTGAACTTGTTCTCGGTCAGGCCCATCGAGGGCACATTCTCGATCCCCAGGGAGGCCAGCTCGATCAGCAAGCCGGCGGTCCAGGCCGGCAGATCCACGGCGGGGGTATTCCACAACCCGGTGACGCCACCCAGATCGATGACGTTGCGATAGTCGTGCGTGGGATCGAAGATCGACGCCGCGTGCCCGCCAGCATAGCGTCCCGAGTGAAAAACAGCATAGAGCCGCGGGTCGCCCGGCTGGCCGTAGGTCTTTTTGGTGTACTGCCACAGTGACGACAAGAACGGGGCAATCCAGGAGACATCACTGGCCTCCATGTCATTGTCGAAGTAAAGAGCGATATCGTCGTTGGCCATGACCAGTTTCAGAAGTTGGTTGTGCTCGAACCAGTGTTCCTGCCAGGTGGCCGGCGGCGCCAGCGAGCTCGGCACGGCGGTGACGACATCGGTGCCGTTGACGCTGCCGTCGGGCGCGGAGACGCCGCCCGAACCACCGGCGGCCGCCACGCTGCCGGTGCCGCCCGAACCAGCGTCGGCGGTGTTGATGGCGGTGACACCGCCCGTGTACATCACCGGGCCCTCGCCCGACTGACAGCCGAGGACACCGACCGCTGCCGCTGCCCGCAGAAGAACATGACCTCTTGCCATCGCGCCCATGGCCTTGAGCTCAGCAGGGCTTGTGCCAAGAGACGGCGCGGAGACAATTCGTCGACACGCGGTCGTCCGCTTTCGTTGATCGCGCCAACAACGGCACACTGAGCGCGCTGTGGTCGGCACTCTTTCGCGCCATTCATGGCACGGTGAAGGGCAATCGGTCGGGCCTCCGGATGGCTTCGAGAATCTGCAGTAAAGTACCCCGTGATGGTTTCCGCAGAGCTGGGCGCGGCAGCCCGAGAGGCAATCTACGAGGTCATCTCCAAACGCCGCGACATCCGGATCTTCATTCCGAACCTTCAAGTACCGGATGAGGTCTTGCAGCGCCTCCTGGCGGCCGCCCATCAGGCGCCCAGCGTCGGTTATTGCCAGCCTTGGGACTTTGTCGTGGTCCGTGACCGCGACCGGCGCGCCCGCATTAAGGAAAGTTTTCTCCGCTGCCGCGAGAGCGAGGCCGCTCGCTATGCGACCGAACGCCGGGCACAGTACCTGGCGTATCGGCTGGAAGGGATCGTCGAATCGGCGCTGAACCTGTGCGTGACGGTCGATCTGCGCCCGTCGGACGAACTGATCCTGGGCACCAACGCCCAACCAGAAGCGCTGCGCTGGAGCGCCTGCTGCGCGGTGCAGAACCTGTGGCTGGCGGCGCGCGCTGAAGGCGTGGGCGTCGGCTGGGTCAGCATCGTCGAGCCAGCCGTCCTGCGCGCCGAGCTGGGCCTGCCGCCCGGGATAGAACCGGTGGCGTACCTGTGCGTCGGCTACCCGGTGGAATTTCCCGACCGGCCGATGCTGGAACAGACCGGCTGGCGCGAACGACGCCCGCTGGCGGCCGTCATCCACGCCGAACAATTCGGGGGCGAAGGCCAGCCGCCGCCGACGACGATGGCGCCCGCATCAGGCAACGTCGTCGGGCGCCGGGCCAGCGATGAGGCAACTGCGACGACCGTTGCGTGCGGAACGTTCGCCGCCCTAGCCGGCGACGTCCCGCCGTTTGACGAGGCGGTGGCAGAAGCGGTGCGCGCACGCCAGCTGCGCCTGACCAAACCCGCCGCCAGCCTGGGCCGCCTGGAAGAATTATCCGCCTGGTATGCCGGCGCCCACGGCCGACTGGAAGCCGCCCCCCCCCGCGCCGCCGAGGTCTTCGTCTTCGCGGCCGACCACGGCGTCGCCGCCGAAGGGGTCAGCGCCTTCTCGTCAGCGGTGACCGCGGCGATGGTGCGCAACTTCTTGGCTGGGGGCGCGGCCATCAATGCCCTGTGCGGCGCCGCCGACGCTGCGCTGACGGTGGTCGACGTCGGCGTGGCGGGCGATCTGACCGGCCTGCCGACGGCTGGCCGCGCGCGTTTCGTCTCCGCCAAGATTCGCGCCGGCAGCGCCAACCTGCGCCGCCAGCCGGCGATGACCCGCGGTGAGGCCGAAGCCGCCGTGGCCCTGGGCGGGCGGCTGGCCCGCGAGGCGGCCAAACGCGGCGTCGATCTGCTGGCCGTCGGCGAGATGGGAATCGGCAACACCACGGCGGCGACGGCGGTGCTGTGCGCGCTGACCGGCGCCCTGCCTGCCGACGTCGTCGGCCGCGGCACCGGCCTTGATCAAAAGGCGATGGCCCACAAGGCGGCGGTGATCGCCGAGGCGCTGGCCCTGCACGAGCCCGATCGCGATGATCCACTGGGCGTGCTGGCGGCGGTGGGAGGTCTGGAGATCGCGGCGATGGCCGGCCTGATGATCGGCGCGGCCAGCGCGCGGCGGCCCGTGTTAGTGGACGGGTTCATCGCCACCGTCGGCGCGCTGGCCGCGACCGCGCTGGCGCCGCGCAGCCGCAGTTACCTGTGCTTTTCGCACCTGTCCGCCGAGCGCGGGCACCGACTGGCCTGCGCGGCGCTGAACGCGCGGCCGTTGCTGGAGCTGGAAATGGCCCTTGGCGAGGGTACCGGCGCGGCGCTGGCCATTCCTTTGGTCCGGGCGGCGGTGGCGGCCCAACGACAGATGGCCACCTTCGCCACTGCCGGCATCGCCGATCGCCTGGGCGCTGGCGGCGACCAGCGCAACGACGATCTGACCTGACGCGGGCCGGGAACTGGCGAAGGCGACACGACCACCAAAACGCTCAGCGCCCGCGCCGCGCCTTGGTCCGCCGGTGCACCGGCACCGCCACCAACCGTTCGTACGCCTGCCGAATGGTGGCCGCCAGCTTGCGCAGCGACGGAACCAGCGGCGACGTCGGTCGCCATACAAGGGCGATGGTCCGTTGCGCGCCAGGATCTGCCAGCGGACGAATCACCATCGTCGACCGCCGGCTTTCCGTCGGCACCGCCAGCCGCGGCAACAGCGTCACGCCGGCGCCGGCGGACACCATCTGGGCCAGCGTGGGCAGACTGGTGGCGCGAAAACCCAGCTCCTCGGTGCGGGCGTTCGCGCACAGGGCCAGCGCCTGCTCGCGCAAGCAGTGGCCGTCGTCCAAAAGCAACACGCTGACGCCGCGCAGGTCGGCCAGCGTGACGGCGCCGGTCGCGCCTGCCAGCGGGTGCTTGCGCGGCACCGCCAGCACGAACGGATCGCGTCCGATCACCTCCGACTGCAGATCGCCGAGGTCCGCCTCCAGGGCCACCAGCGCCGCGTCCAGCTCGCCGGCGTGCAGGTGCCGCACCAACGTCTCGGTCTTGTCCTCGATCCAGCGCACCGCCAGCCCGGGGTGCGCCCGCCGCAGCGCCGGCACGATCGCCGGCAGCAAATACGGCGAGATGGTCGGAATGACGCCCAGCCGCAGCACACCGGCCAGCGGATCGCCCAGGCGCCTGGCGGCGTTCAACAGATCGTCCGTCTCCAGCAAGACGCGGCGGGCCCGAGCCACCAGATCTTCGCCCGCCGCCGTCGGCAGCACCCGGCGGCGATCGCGCTCGAACAGGCGCACGCCCAGGGCATCTTCCAGCAAGCCGAGCTGCGCGCTCAGCGACGGCTGCGACACCCCACACAGCGCCGCGGCCCGCCGGAAGCTGCGGGCATCGGCCACCGCCACCGCGTACTGCAGCTGGCGGGCGGAAAACGGGGGGGGCGGGACGCTCATGGCGGCGATAGAAAAATTCTATCACATCGATAAAAACAATGTCCTTGAGCTATCAGCGACGCGGGCCCATGGTTAGTTCGTTTTCGGGGCACTCGCCCCACAATGAAAAAGGAGTGATCTCATGTTGACGATTGGCGACAAGTTCCCGGAGTTCAAACAGACCGCGGTGGTGAGCCTGGACCAGGGCAAGGAGTTTCAGGAAATCAGCAGCGCCGACTATTCCGGCAAATGGAAGGTGATCTTCTTTTGGCCGAAGGACTTCACCTTCGTCTGCCCGACGGAGATCGCCGCGTTCGGCCGCCGCAACGCCGACTTTCAAGAGCGCGACGCGCAGGTGCTGGGCGTCAGTACGGACAATGAATACGTTCACCTGGCCTGGCGCAAGAGTCACCCCGACCTGAAGAACCTGCCGTTCCCCATGCTGTCGGACCTGCGCCGCGATCTGTCCACCGCGCTCGGCATCCTGCACCCGACGGTCGGCGTGGCCATGCGCGCGACCTTCATCGTCGATCCGGAGGGGATCATCCGCTTCGTCGCCGTGACTGATCTGGACGTCGGCCGCAGCGTCGACGAGGTCATCCGCGTCCTCGACGCCCTGCAGACCGACGAGCTATGCCCGTGCAACTGGAAGAAGGGCGACCCGACCTTGGAGGCCGCCTAGTCATGTCGGCGCTGGAGGACGTCCGCAATCTGATCCCGGAGATCGCCCGGGACCTGAAGCTGAACCTGCAGACCGTCCTCCAGCCATCCACGCTGTCGGAGGCGCAGCGCTGGGGCGTGGCGGTGGCGTGCGCCGCGGCCGCGCGCAACGCCGGCCTGCGCGAAGCCGTCATCGCCGACGCGCGCGCCCTGGTGGCGCCGGCGGTGGTCGAGGACGCGCTGGCGGCGGCGGCGCTGATGGGCATGAACAATGTTTACTACCGCTTCCGCCATCTCATCGAGAAACCCAGCTACGGCGAGAAGCCGGCCCGCCTGCGCATGAACCGCCTGGTGAAGCCGGCTGGCAGCAAGGTGGACTTTGAATTGTTCTCGCTGGCGGTCAGCGCGGTCAACGGCTGCGGCGCGTGCATGATCGCGCACGAGAAAGTGGTCATCGAAGGCGGGTTGACCGAGGACCAAGTTCACGACGCGGTTCGGATCGCAGCGGTGATTGCCGGTGCGGCGGTGGCGTTGGATCTGGTGGGCGACGACGTCGGCCCGGCGGCGGTGGCAGCGAGCTAAGGATTTTGGGGCGTCCGCCGGCTTAGCGTGGATGGGTCCTGTCACTGCACCCCGTCCCCCGCCAGGCCAGACCCCACCCCCGCGATAGCGAAGCCGGCGCCCCACCCTACCGAACCCCGACGATGCGGTTTAACAGCGGGAGATCCAGGCTTTCGCTGACCACGTCGGCCAATCGATCGTAAGCAGCCTCTTTGTTTCGCGACGACAGCGACCACGGCGGCGGGGTGGCCGACGGTGCTGCACCACCGCCGCTGCGGCGGGCGCGCATGGTGTTCAACAAGGCGACGCGCACCAGATCGTTTTCCAGCAAGCCGTGAATCATCGTGCCGATCACCGCTCCGTCGGAGGCGACGGCGCCGTCGGGTAGATCGACGGCCTCCCGGTTGCGTTCACGCAGGCGGAACGGGGTGATGGCCGACGGGGCCAGCGCGACCGCGCCAGCGTGGATTTCATAACCGGTCAGCACCGTGCCGCGGGACAGGCCAGCGGTGAGAAAACAGGACGCGCCGACGGTGGCTTTGACCTGGGCGACGGTTTTCTCGGCGTGAAACCGGGTGTGCAGCGGCAGCAGGCCCAGGCCGGCCACCGACTGTTCTGCCGATTCAACGCCGTCGGGATCGGCGATGGTCTCGCCCAGCATCTGGCAGCCACCGCAAATTCCCAGCACCAGAGCCCCGCGCTGGGCCCGCTCGGCCACCGCCTCGGCCAGGCCGCGGGCGCGCAGCCAGGCCAGATCGGCGACGGTGCTTTTTGATCCGGGCAGGATCAGCAGATCGGCGGCGGCCACTTCCTCGGCGGTGTCGACGAAACGCAGACGCACGCCGGGTTCATATTCCAGCGGCTGCACCTCGTCGTGGTTGGAGATGCGCGGCAGCCGGACCACCGCCACGGTCAGCACGAACGACGACGCCGGCTCGGCGCTGGCGGCCAGCATGGCGGCGCTGTCGCGACGCCGGCGGTCTTCGATGGCTACGCCATCCTCGTCGGCGATACCCAGCCGTTCGACGAAGGGAATCACGCCCAGCACCGGGACCCCGGTGCGCGCGGTCAGCGCGGTCAGGCCCGGCGACAGCAACGACAGGTCGCCGCGAAATTTATTGATCACGAACGCCGCCACGCGCGCCCGCTCCGCCCGCTCCAGAAGCTCCATCGTCCCCACCAGCGACGCGAACACGCCGCCGCGATCGATGTCGCCGACCAGCAACACCGGCGCGTCGGCCAGGCGGGCGACGTGCATGTTCACCAGGTCGTGTTCCTTGAGGTTGATCTCCGCCGGGCTGCCGGCGCCTTCGATCACCACCAGGTCGTAAGCGGCGCGCAGGCGAGCCAGGCTCTCGGCGATGATCGGCCGGATCTCCACCTTGTGTCGGTAATAGTCGGCGGCGGTCAGGGTGCCGATGGCTTTCCCCAGAATCACCACCTGCGAGCGGCCATCGCTCTCCGGCTTCAGCAGCACCGGGTTCATGTCGACGGACAGCGGCGCCCCGGCGGCTTCCGCCTGCACGGCCTGCGCGCGCCCGATCTCCCGGCCGTCGGGCGTGACGAAGGCGTTCAGCGACATGTTCTGCGCCTTGAACGGAGCCACGCGCACGCCGGCGCGGCGAAACAGCCGGCACAGCGCCGTCACCAGCAAGCTCTTGCCCACCGACGACGCCGTCCCTTGGACCATCAACGTGCGCGCCGGCGGACTGGGCAAGAAGGTGCCGACGCTCATCGGGTTCGTGTCTCGAACCAGGCCAATCGCGCCCGCAAGCGCACCACTTCGCCGACGATCAACAGCCCGGGCGGGCGCGACGGCGGCGGCGGCAGCGTGATGGCATCGGCCAGATCGGCCAGCGTTCCCACCACCACCTGTTGCGCCGGCGTGGTTGCCGCGGCGACGTACGCCGCCGGCGTATCGGCGGCGAAGCCTTCGGCGATCAGCCGCTGCAGCGTCGAGCGCACGCGTCGCGCCGCCATGTACAGCACCAGCGTGCGATCCTGCGCCGGCGACGCGCCCGGCGCGCGCGGCCCCACCAGCACCGCGCCCGCGCCGCCGCTTTGGGCCGTGTCCTCCGCTTCGTGCCCGGTGGTCAGCAGCACGCCAGCCGAGACGTGGCGGTGGGTCAGGGGGATCCCGGCGTAGGCTGCCGCGCCCAGCGCCGCCGAGATCCCGGGGACGATCTCGAAGCGGATGCCGTTTTCCACCAGCTCTTCAGCTTCCTCACCGCCGCGGCCGAAGATCAGCGGATCGCCGGACTTGAGGCGCACCACCCGCAAACCACGGCGCGCCCGCTCCAGCACCGCGGGGTGCAGGCGGTAATCAATCGGGCCGTCGCCTTGCCGTCGACCCACCGGCAGCCGCTCGGCGGTCGGCGGCGCCAGGGCCAGGATCTCCGGCGACACCAGCTCGTCGTGGGCCACCACTTCGGCGGCGCGCAGCAGCTCGGCGGCGCGCAAGGTCAGCAAACCCGGATCGCCTGGACCTGCTCCCACCAGATAAACGATGCCCGCTTGCGGGCGCGCTTCCGACTCGCTCACGCTGATTCCGCCGCTTGCCTTCTCGGATAGAACCAGCGTCGTGTCAAGACGACCGTGGCAAACTCAACCGACAACGCCATGATGATCGCCTCCTCCACCGACGCTGCCATGGCCGAGACCCAGCAGGCCACGCCGCCGCCCTGGCTGGGACGCTCGCGCCTGGCGCTGCTGGCCGACATCGTCGGTGGCTGGCGGCAAGCGCGCGATCGCGTGGTGCAGCTGGCCTCGTTCTTCGCCACGCTGTTGCGCCCGTCGCTGGTGCGTCGCCGCCTGGAACGCCTGCGCGGCCTGGGCCACATCGAGACGGTGCCCACCACCGCGCAGCTCCTGGTGGCTGCGCGCGATCAGATGGTCCTGGGCGCCGCCGTCGAGACCAAGCTGTTCTATGAAAGCCAAGGCATTCCCTGGATCTTTCACAATCTGCGCCGGTTCCTGGCCAACCCGGCGACGATGATCGATCCCGTCGGGCTGTTCTCTCACCGCGACGCCGTCATCCAGCACGTGCTGCAAACGTTTCACCGCCACCCGGTCTATGACCTGGTCCTGCTGCGCGCCTTTCCCGACGGCGTCGATCAGATGGTGCAGCAGACCGAACAAGTTCTGGCCGGGACCCACCCGCACCAGCGCGCGCTGACGTCGTTGATCGAAGACGGCGCCTACTACCCGCGCCTGCTGCGCGACGTGAAAGAGTTTCGCGACAATCCCTTCGTCCCCACCCTCGGCGTTCCGACCGGCCTGGTGCGCGATCCGCGTCTGATGCTGGCGATGGATCAATTCAAGGATCTGCGCGGGTACACCAACTACGCCGCTCGTCTGAAGGTCGGCCCCGCCGATGCGGCGCGGGCCTGGCTGATGGCCGGGTTCAACGTCACCATCGGCGCGATCATTCGTCTGCACGTCGGCCCATCGCACGTCAGCGTCGAAGCCTGCGACGCCGAGCTGACGGCCCGGCACATCGCCGCGTCGGTGTGATATGCAGGCTGGCCATGCGCTGGAGCGTCGGCTGGTTCGGGGTCAAAGACCTCTTCACGATGGTGAACCTCCTCGGCGGGGTGATGGGCATTTACTTCGCCGCCCTGGGAAATCCGCTGTGGGCGGGCTACGCCATCCTGGCGGGATATTTTTTCGGGGACGCGCTGGACGGCGTGGTGGCGCGCGCCACCAACACCGGCAATCGCTTCGGCGCCGAGTTCGACTCCGCTGCTGATCACATCGGGCAAGGGATCGCGCCCGCGGTGGTGGTCTGGTCGGCGTATCGCATCGACGGACACAACAATCTGGGTTTGTTGTTGATGGCCGCCCTGATCACCACGGCATCAATCCGCCAGGCACGTTTCAACGTCGCCGACTTCAACGCGCCGCTGACCTATCTGGGGTTACCGCGCACGATCAGCGGCTTCATCGCCCTGGCCTATCCCAATTCCGCAATCTTTCACGCCACCCGATTCGGCTACCAGGGCGGCGTGGTGGTGATTGGACTGATGGCTGTACTCAATCTGGTTCCCATCCCGTACATGACCCATCGCGGGAAACGAAAGATGCAGCTCTGGGTAAAAGCGCTGGTGGTGAGCTTTCTCATTTCCCCCTTTGTGGTTTTCTTCGTGGCCCGGTCGTTGACGTTCGACGTGATTTTTATCTACGGATTTGGCTATGCCCTGGGCGGCTGGATTCCCATCTTGCCCGACGAAAGAAAGGCCTTTTATGACAATTACCATCGCTGGGCCGCCGAGGTGTCGTCGCTGAAATAACGCCTTTCTCGTCGTTGCGCGTCCGAAACCGACGCCGCCAACCAGCGTAGACGCGGGCGGCGAGAAATTTTCCCGACCACTTTGGAACGACTCTGGTGCAGACTGGCCGCGCTGATAGCCCCTCGTACCATGCAGTGCGGGGCTATGCTTTTGAGCAAATGCGGCCAGGCATCCAGGCTATTGTGCGCCTGAAGTAGCGTGTTCTTGATACTGGCTTTCTAAGCTCCACCCCCCTCAACCGCATTTTCGGAAGGAAGGTTTTCGATGTCGGAATATGCTGCGTCGGCCGTCCGTAGTCCCGCCTCGCCCGCCATCACGCGCGGCGAACGGCAAGTCATCTTTGCTTCGTCGCTGGGCACGGTCTTCGAATGGTACGATTTCTATCTCTACGGCTCGCTGGCCGCGGTCATCTCCAAGCAGTTCTTCAGCGCCGTCAATCCGACGGCGGCCTTCATCTTCGCGCTGCTGGCCTTCGCCGCTGGCTTTGCCGTGCGTCCCTTCGGCGCGCTGGTGTTCGGCCGCTTGGGTGATCTGGTCGGCCGCAAGTACACCTTCCTCATCACCATCCTGATCATGGGCTCGGCCACGTTCATCGTCGGCTGCTTGCCTTCGTATAAGACAATCGGGCTCGCGGCGCCGGTCATTTTGATCTTGCTGCGCTTGTTGCAGGGCCTGGCCCTGGGCGGTGAGTACGGCGGCGCCGCCACCTACGTGGCCGAACACGCCCCGGCCAACAGGCGCGGCGCGTACACCTCGTGGATCCAGACCACGGCGACGCTGGGACTCTTCCTGTCGCTGATCGTGATCATGGCCTGCCGTGGCCTCCTGTCGGCGCAGGACTTCGATTCGTTCGGCTGGCGCATCCCCTTCCTGGTCTCGGCGTTGTTGCTGGCGGTGTCGGTGTGGATTCGTTTGCAGTTGAACGAGAGCCCGGTGTTTCAGCGCATGAAAGACGAAGGCCGCAGCTCGAAGGCGCCGCTGCGCGAGAGCTTTGCGGAATGGGGCAACCTGAAGGTCGTCATCGTGGCGCTCCTCGGTCTGACCGCCGGGCAAGCCGTGGTCTGGTATACGGGGCAGTTCTACGCGTTGTTCTTCCTGACCAAGACGCTGCAGGTCGATGCGCAGACCGCCAACATCCTGATCGCCGTCTCATTGCTGATCGGGACGCCTTTCTTCATCGTCTTCGGCGTGCTGTCTGATCGCATCGGCCGCAAGATGATCATCATGGCTGGCTGCGCGCTGGCCATGCTGACCTACTTCCCGATCTTCAAGGGCCTCACCCACGCGGCGAATCCCGCGCTGGAATCGGCGATCGCCACCTCGCCGGTGGTAGTGGTGGCGAATCCCGACGAGTGCTCGGTTCAATTCAACCCGGTGGGCAGCGCGAAGTTTACCAAGCCGTGCGACATCGCCAAGGCGGCGCTGGTGAACAAAGGCATCCCATACACGAACGAAGTGGGTGCCGGCACCGACGCCTCGATCAAGGTCGGCAGCACGGTCATCCCGTCCTACGACGGCACCGCCCCCGACGCCAAGGCCAAGGCCGACGTCTTCGGAAAGGCGGTCAAGGCGGCGCTGACGGCCGCGCAGTATCCACACGCGGCCGACCCGTCGCGCATCAACAAACCGCTGGTGATCTTCCTGCTCTTCATCCTGGTGCTGTACGTGACCATGGTCTATGGACCGATCGCCGCGATGCTGGTGGAGATGTTCCCGGCCCGCATCCGCTACTCGTCTATGTCGCTGCCGTACCACATCGGCAACGGTTGGTTCGGGGGCTTCCTGCCGACCACGGCCTTCGCCATCGTGGCCGCCAAGGGCGACATCTACTCGGGGCTTTGGTACCCGATCATCATCGCCGGCATGACCCTGGTCGTCGGACTCCTGTTCGTCCGCGAGACCAAGAACGTCGACATCCACGTCTGATCGTCCGGCGAATCAAAAGGCGGCGTGGCCATCGGTCGCGCCGCCTTTTTTTCGTCGCTGGCGGGCCGCCCGGCCACCCCCGTCGCAGTTGACATCATCGTCGGGCGGCGCTAGCTAAGAAGATCTCGGGCGTTTAACTCAGCGGAAGAGTGCGACCTTCACACGGTCGAAGTCGCAGGTTCAATCCCTGCAACGCCCACTGGCTTTTCGATCCCCGGCAGTGCGCGCGTCGTCAGGGAGCGGGCAACGTCTTCCAGAACGGCCAGAAGGCTTGCGGCGAGCCGGCGCCGTGCCCGCCGGGAATCTCGCACCAGACCACCGGGTACGCCGCCGGGCACGAGGTGTACTGCTTGCAGTTCCAGGTCGCCGGCGCCTGCGCCGAGGTGTACGGCGTGGTGTCGGTGGTGGCGCAGCCGTTGGTCTTCAAGATGGCGTCGCGGGCGGGCGCCGAACCCGAATCAAAGCCGGTCTTCGGATCGACGTTGTTGATCGGGTTGGCGTCATTGGTCCCCGCCGTCAAGAACGCCGCCACCGGCACGCCCGAGCACGGGGGCCGCACCGACCGTAGGCCGCCGGCCTGCGTGCCCACGCCGCGCAGGACGCCGGCCCGGGCGCAGCTCAGCATGTACGTCTCCCAGGCGCCGCTGCTGAACCCACTCATGAAGACGTTGCCGGTGTCGACGCAGGTGCTCTTCTTCACCTCGGCCAGCACGGCGTCGAAGTACGGCAGGTCGGGCGTGTCGGAATATTGATCGGTGAAGCAGGCGCCGGCGCCGTTCGGATAGACGTAGCTGAGGCCAACCTGGATGGCGTAGTCCTGATCGTTGGGCAACGGACTTTGCCCGCCGCCGTTGCCGCTGATGCCGTCGGTGGCGCCGCAACCGCCGCCGGATATCAGCAGCGGATAGGTCTTGGTGTGGTCATAGTTCTTGGGCAGCTTCAAAAAGTAATTGCGGTGGCTGAAGTCATAGCCGCCCTCGCTGCCGTACTCCTTGCCGCCGGACAAATATTCGGAGGCCACGCCGCTGATGTCGATCTTGTGCAGCGTCCAGCTGCCGGGCGTGTCGGCCAGGGCGGCCATCGCCTGACAGCCGTCGCTGGGCCCTTTCGGCAAGTTGGCCGGCGTGGTCAGGGAGCCACCAGCGCCGCCGCGGCTGCCGTCGCCGCCCGCGGGGCCGTCGCTGCTGGCAGCGTCAGTCGGGTCCGCGCCGCCGCTGCCGCTTGCCACCACGCCGCCGCTGCCGGTGACGGTGGACGGACTGCCGCCGGCGCCACCGCTGCCGTTACCGCGCGGGCCGCCGCTGCCGCCACCGGAAGCGCCGTCGACGGTGGCCGCGCCAGGGACGTCACTGCAGCCGACCAAGACGCCCGCGGCGCCCGACAGAAAGACCAGCGCTGCCCCGACCACGCCCTGTTTCGTGCCTTGCAGGAGGTGCCTTTGCATCGACGATCCTTTCAGCTTCAAAGGGACATCAAGAACGCAACCAACGCTTCCCGGTCCGCCGCCGGCAGCGCCGCGAATTGATCGCGGATGGCCGCCGCCTCGCCGCCGTGCCACAGCACCGCCTCCGTCACGTTGGCGGCGCGCCCGTCGTGCAGCAGGCCGGTGTGGCCGTTGACCGTCTGGTAAAGGCCGAGGCCCCACAAGGGCGGCGTGCGCCACTCGGACGCTGACGGCGGCGCGCCTGGTTTGTCGTCGGCGGCGACGCCGCTTTCGTCCGCCAGGTCGGCGCCCATGTCGTGCAGCAACAGATCGGTGAACGGACGCACCGCCTGGCCGCGCAGCTCGGCGAAGGGATGGTTGGCGCCGGTGACCACGTCGGTGACGTGGCACTTGGAACAGCCGACGGTCTTGAAGACCTGCTCGCCGTGGCGCACGGTCGGGTCTTCACCGTCACGCTGGGGCGACACGCCGATGAGGCGCATGTACGTGGTCAGCTTGTTCAGGTCGTCGTCGCCAAGCTCGACCTTGCCGGTGGAATCAGGAATCAGGCTGGTGCCCACGCCCAGATCCGCCTCGGCGGCGTCGGCCACCTGGTGCACGACGCTGACCTTCTCCGCCTTCCAGCCCAGGCGCCCGACGCGCAGGAGGTTGGTGCCTGGCTCGTTGACGAAGTTGGGGCGGCCGGAGATCCCGTCCTTGTCGCAGTCCAGCCGATCGGCGCGCGACAGGATGGTCTTTTCGTCGATCGCCTCCAGCAGGCCGAGGCCGATCAACTTGCGCGCCAACCGTGCCGAGTAGCCGGTGATGGGTTGACCGTCTTTGGTCGTCACGGTGAAAGTCGGCCGCTTCAGCGTCACGCTGGTGCCGTCGGCCAGCGCCACGGTCTTCATGTCATAGCCGGCGACGGAGGCCGTGCCCTCTTGAAGCTGCAGCTGGTTGCCCAGCGCGCCGGCGTTGTACAGCTTGAACACCATCGAGCTCTGCGCGCTGAGCGGTCCGTCGAGCAGCGCGCCCGGACCGTTCTTCAAATGACAGTTCACGCAGGCGGTGGTGGAATAAAAGGGGCCGGCCTTGCCCGCCTGCGCCGTGAACACCGGGTTGTCCGGTTCGCTGTGCGCGCCGGTGACGAAGTCGGTGTGGAACAGGCGCCGGCCCTCGACGAAGTTCTGCACGTTTTCGTGCTGCATGTTCAGCGCCATCTGCTCGAAGTACGTGTCGGGCTCGGCGACCGCCCACACCACGGTGGTGTCACCGCCCAGCTGCGCGTTCGGCAGCGGGCCCGGGATGGCCACATAGTCCTTGTTGTTCGCGGTCATCCCGCCAAGGCCAATCCGATAGCGAAAGGTGTCGGTGTAATACGAATCGCGCGAGCCCGGCGAGGTCATGGTGGCGGGCGCGATGAAGACGCCGAACTCGAACTCGAAGTTCTCGCCCACGGTCATGGTGCGGCCGACGGGAATGTTGGTCTGATCGTACTGCTGGACGGCGGCGGTCTTGCCCATGGGCGGCATGGGCGCCGCGGGGACGTCCTTCATGTACTCGTTGTCCTGAAACGTGGCGTTGTTGCCTTGCTGCTTCCAGGCGCGCCAGTTGGTGATGCGGTTGCCGGTGTGATCGGGCATGGCGATCGGCAGGTAGGTGACCCGAATCTCCTGCTTCCCCATCGGCGTGAAGTCCTCGACTGTAAAGCCGTAGGTGCGGTCCTCGAAGTAATGACTGAGAAACGGCCCGTAACTGCCTTCCTTTTCGTGGCGGCCGCGCACCCGGCCGGCGCCGCGCGTGACCAGCACCCCGTCGTCGCGCGTGAAGATCACCGGTGGGTTCTTGACATCGGCGGCCGTGAACAACGGCTGCACACCGCCGAGATCGACGTCGGTGGGGGCGCGCACCTGGCCGGTGAAATAGGCGTAAGCGGCCGCGACGTCGGCGTCGCTGATCAACGCCGGCGAATAGGCCGCCATGTTGGCGCTGCCGTTTCTGACCTGGTTTTCAAATTCGGCCAGGGTTCCTTTGAACCCGAACAGATCGGGATAGCGGGTGTTCGCCGTGCCATTGGCGGTGTGGCAAGCGCTGCAATTCGAGACGAAGGCGCCGGGCAGCGCGCCGCCGCACCGGTCGCTGGGCAGGCCGGTTGTCGTCGTCGGCTTCGGCATCTGGCCGCCGCCACTGGCGCCGGGCGCCGGGGTCGCGCCGGGATTGCCGAGGTTGGTCGAGCTTGGATCGCCGCTTTTGGGTGAGCCGCCTGGCCCGGGCGCAATTTGTCCCAAACAACCGGTCACAAGCGCGGCGACGGCGAGGGCGAGGGACGCCATGCGGGGGCCGCGCGTCGTCAGGTTGTGTGCGTCAGAGCGAAACGAATTCCGGTCTCGTGAGTTCGCCACAAACCGAGAGTGGGCCGGGAAACGAAATTCCGTTGCCGATCAAAATCGATTTAGCCCCCGTGTGTGCGTCAGAGGCGGACACTGAGCCCGACCGATGCGGCCGGCGCCACGCGCGGCACCCGGTAAACGTCGCCCAGGCCAGTGATGCTGAACGTGGGCCGATTCACTGACGTCGCCACCGCCACCTGCGCCACCGCCGAGAGCGAACGATAAAGCGGCACCTGCAGACGCAACGCCGGCAAGACCGCGTACCACGGCGCCACCGCCTGGCTGTTCTCGGTCGAGCCCACCGACTGCACGCGCAGCGCGCTGGCCTGAACGCCAAGACAAGCGGACAGCGACGACGCCGCCCAGGCCCCGGCGCGATAGCAACCGGACAGCGCGCCGTCGATGTCGGTGACCCGCGCGGCGATGCCCGCCGCCGCGGTCGCCTCGGCGCGCGGCACCATCCCGAAGCGCAGGCTGCCGAACCAGCGCCGGCCGCCCGCATCGACGCCCAGACCAAAACCGAACGCCGGTCCGGGCGGTGACCCCCAGGCGCCGCGCCCGTCGATAAGTAGCGCCCAGCGCAGCGGCGGCAACGACAGCGCGCGTTCGCCGCGGCCGCCGTCGCTGGCGATGACCTCCGGACGCGCCAGGTCCGGCGGTGACGGAGCCGCGGGCGGCAACGAAGACAACGGCGGCGGCGGTGGCGGCACTTCTCCCGCCGGCGCGGGGGCGGGCGATTCGCCGGGCGCCGGGGTTTGCTCCGCCTCGACGGCGGTTCCCGCGCCGCGCGGATCCACCAGCAATGGATCCGCCGACAGCTCGACGCCTTCGCCGAAAGCCAGGCCCAGCACCAGCGTGGCGGCGCCCACCAGCGGCGTGCAGGCCCGCGCCTCCAGCTCGCGTTGGCCGGCGGTGCCGTCGCGATCGGTGCGCAGGTGCAGGAACCAGCGGCCGCCCCGCTGTTCGACCCGCGCCCACGCCGTCAGATGCGGTGGCGTGCGGCCACGGCGCACGCGCACCACCCGTTCCAACTGCGCCCGCACCACGTCAGCCGACGGACACTCGGGTGGCGCGTCCCAGAAAAAATCCAGCGGTAGCGACGAAGCAGACGCCCGCGCCGGCGCCGGCATCGCCGCCGCCAGCAGCGCCAGGGGCAAAAACCACCGCGCCCGGGCGGCGATGCTCAACGTCCTCCGCAGCTTTCCTCCACCGACGTGCGCAGCGGCGAGCCCGGCGCTCGCTTCAAGATCTCGCCGGCCAGCGGTCGCGCCTGCGCGGTCTGCCCCAGCGCGCACAGCGCGAACACCCGCAAAGCGTCGCGCTCCATCCCCAGCACCGAATGCGGGTACCGGCGCGCGTGCTGCTGCGCCAGCGCCAGAGCGCGGGCGGCCTTGCCCTGCCGCCACGCTTGCTGCGCCTTGTGCAGCAACGAGAGCTCGGCCATCAGCGGATCGCGGCCAGGGCGACCGGATGACGCTGGTGCAGCGGCGGGGACGATCGGCGTCGGCTCGACGGTGGGCGGCGGCACCGGCTCGGCCGCGACAGGCGGCGCGGCCACCGGCGCCGGCGCGACCGTCGCCAACGCCGGTCTTTGGGCTGGCGCTGACCTCGTCAGCCAGTACGTGCCCGCACCCAGCGACGCCACCACCGCCACGGTCACCGCGATCTTCAACCCGGACGCGATCCCAGCGGCGCCGGCCGCCTTGCCGGCCGCGACGGTCGCGCCCGCCGCCGTCGCCGGCGCGGACGCCATCGCGGCCACCACGCCGATGGCCAGCGCCTTGCGAATGCGTTCCTTGTCGTCCGCACTGGGCGTGCGCGCCGACCGAACCTGGTCGATCACCCGCCGCGCTTCAAGATTCATTGGATCGTCCATGCCCCCCCCACATTTGACCGGCTCGCTGGCTCACAACCCCGCTGCTGAAAATCTGTCGCGCCGCCCGCAGCCGCGTGCGCACGGTATTTTCGTTGATCGCCAGCGCTTCGGCGATCTCCACCGCCGTCATCTCTTCGATCTCGTACATCACGAAGACCTCGCGCTGCACGTCGGACATGCGGGCCAGCAGCTTGTCCAGCAAGGCGGCGGCGTCTTTTTGATCCAGCAACTCGGCCGGACCGCGGTCGGTGCTGGCGTGATCGTCGACCAGCGGCTCTCCCGTCGGAGCGTTTCCGTGCTTTTGTAGATAGTCGCGCACCACCCGCCGCACGATGGTCCACAGCCAGGTGCGCATCGACGAGCGGCCTTCGAACGTGCCCAGCTTGCGGTGCACGACCATGAAGACTTCCTGCACGACGTCGTCGACGGCCGCGCGCGCGACGCCCCGGCTAAGGACGCTGCGCCAGACGAAAGAAAATTGCGTTTCGTAGACATCTTCAAAAGTCAGTTGTCCGGTTACCACCGGCAGGGGGCTAGGCAACGGCAAGCTGTCACGGTCAGTCACGGACCCTTCCCTTTCCGAGACAGTGGACCCGGCCCCCAGAAACCGTTGCCTGCGGGCGCGTCATGGGCTGCGGATCTGCAAGCCGGCCTGCAGCCCCTGCAGATATGTGCTGCTGTTCAATGAAAACCCCACATCCAGCCGATCCAGGCCGGTGGGCGCCGCCACTGTCTTCGAGGCGTTCTTGCTGACTGACACGCCGTCCACCGACACCTGTTCGGTCGTCCCCCCCCACTGGGCGTCGATTTCGTGGCGAACCCCGTCGATGGCGTTGGCGGTGTGCCCGAATGACCAGGCGGTGCCGGTGCCATTGAGGCCGACGAAATAGAAAATGCCGCCGTTCTGCTGCAGGTAAAGATTGACCTGTTCACTGAACGAACCGGCCCGGTTGATATTGACCATCGCCTGATCGTTCAAGCGCGGGCCCGCGGGCAACACCACGCTCATATGCAAGCCGGTGGCACCGACCGGCAAGTTGCCGTCGTCGGCCACATAGGTCAGCTGATCTGCCGCCTGGGGGTTGGCCGCCAGCAGCGACAAGGGCAAGTAGGGTCGATTGGCGTCCAGTTGCATGCCGGCCACATGAACCCACGGGCTGCTCCCGTCGCCGGCAAAGGTCGCCGTGTTCGTGTCGTCGAGCAGCGTCAGCCGATAATCCAGCGCGCCGCCCTCGACGGTGAAGGTGTACGTGCAACGAAAGATCTGGTGGCCCCAGTCTTCGATGGTCGCGCCCGCGTTTACGGGCGCCGTCGCCACCGTTCCTGATTCAAGGTCGAACACCGCCTGGCCGTGCGCTGCCACCTCGACGCCGATCAGGTGACCAGCGCCAGAGTGGGCGAAGAACGACAGCCCTTGGCGCGGCCCGCTGAACATCGCGTGCCGCAGCAACGTGTGGGCGACGGCGTTCGTCGATGGGATCAGCGCTTTCATCGTCTGATCGCCGTCGACGAAGGTGACCGCGCCGGGCGTCGCCGTCAGCTCGGCCAACGTCCACTTGGCCGGATCGGGATCGACCAGTTGCATGCGCCCCGGCTCGGCGAAATAACCGCAGCCGAAGGTTCCGACGGCGTCGGTGCGGCAAGCGATGCGCGGCCAGTCCGGCCCCACCAAGAACAGCCGGCGCGCGCCGCCCGATTGCAGCTGGATGTCCACGTAAGCCAGCGAATCGCGCAGCCCGTCCTTGGGCAGCGCCGTTCCGGTGGCCAGGCGCGGGAAGACGCCGGTCAACGCGGCGAACCGCTGATGGCTCAGCGCCTGCCAGCTTGCCGGATCACCAAGGGCCCCCGGCGCAGCAACGAAAAGCTGGAACAGAGCCAGCTGCACGCCAAAGAGAGCGCCGCCCGCCGCGCCGCCGACAGTCAATGGGCTTGGCCCGCCGACATCGCCGACCCCGGCGAGATCGGTCAGCACCCCCGCGCGCCCGTCGCAGTCGATGCGTCCGCCCTGCCCGCGGCTGACCCAGGCCAGGCAGTGGTACCAAGCGCGCGTCGACAAACCCTCCGAAGCGATCTGCGCGGCGTGGGTGCCGTCGCCGAGGGCCAGCACCAGGGCGCCGGCGCTGCTGGTGGCCAGCGACCAGCCCGCGGCGCCCGTTCCCTGGCCGACGATGGGCGCCCCGGGTGCGGCGCGGAAAACCAGCTCGACCACAAAGTCACCGGTCGAAGCCGTCGCCGCACCGTCGGTGGCGACGAATGAAGGAGCATCGGTGCCAAGGCCCACCGCCTGCGTGGCGTCGATGAACGGCGTGGCCAGCGCGAGCTGGGTGATGCCGGCGGCGGGCGCCAGCAGCGATCCGCGATCGGCGTGCCACCCGTCGCTGGCAGCGCGCTCGCCGCGATAACGAAGCGCCGCGGTCACCGCCGCCCCCGACGGCAACGTCAGCGTTTCTGGCAGGAGCGACACCCCGTTGAGGCTGAGGTCGACGGAGAACCGGCACGAGCCGCCGGTGCTGCACGCCGCCGCCGTCGGCGCGCCACCGTCGCCACCGGTGGCGCCGCCACCCGCCCCGCCGCCGCTGCCAGGCGCGAGCCCACCCGCGTCGTAAGACCCGATGATGTAGCGATCAGCCACGCACCCGGCGCTGCCCGTGCACACCGCCAGCGCCGCCGCCAGCCCGCACGCTGCGCTCACGCTGCGAACGATGGAAGCACTGACAGCCACTTCGGTCTCATGGTCGGCGGTTCCGCCGCATAAGACAAGTGTTTGCCCAGCTGCCGTGATCAGCAAGGTCGATCCGCGCCGAGGAAAACAGGCCTGGACGCGCCCTAAAGCCGCGGCCTATCCGCGCGTATTGCGGAAGCGGGCCACCGTCGTCGCCTCTGGATTTACGCGGATGGTCCCGGCGTCGGCGTCGACCACCAGCAGGTGATCTGGCCGCACCCACGAGAACACTCCAGTCACCGACCCCAGCAACGGCACGCCCGCCTCGCGCACGATGGCGGCCACGGCGCCGTCAACCGGCAGATCGCCGTCGACGACGAAGGCGGAAGCGCCGCGCGAGATGGCGTTCAACACCATGAAGGCGCGCAGGTTCTCCACCACCACGATCGCCCCGGTGCGCACCAGCGGACGGCCCGTCGTGGCGGCATGGACCAGCACGCACAGGTCTTCGATCTCCGCGGCACGTTCGGCCATGGCGTCGGCGGTGGCGTGATCGTTCTGCGCCACGCGGAAGGCCACCCGGGCATATTCGCGCGCCACATCCGACAACGCCGGCAGCGGAGACGGCGCTGCCACGGCGGCGGACAGACGCTCGCGAAAACGGCGGTCTTCCAAGATCAGCGCCAGCGTCCCCAACTCGCGCGCCAGGGGGCCGCCGATCCGCTGCACGGCCTTGCCCACTTCGCTCTGCAGGCGCTGCAGCGCCACCTCCAGCGACAGGGGATTGGGCCCGGCCGGCACCTTCGTGTACGACAGCGCGGCCAGCGTGGGCAACACCTCGGCGCGTCCCATGGCCGCGCCGCCGGACAGCGAGACACCGCGCAAACGAGCCACACCGTGGTCGGTTTGCCGATCGCGCTCGCGTCCCTCGGCCCGTTCAAGAGCGTGGCTTATCACCGCCGCCAGCGCGGTGGCCAGCACGACCTCTTCGGCGGCGAACGAGGCCGTCGGCCCACGCTGCAAAACCAGCACGCCGGTGGCGCCCATCCCCCGCAAGACCGGAACCGCCAGCAGCGCGGGGAACCGTTCCTCTCCCAGGCCCGGGATGTACTTGAAGTGTTCGTCAGCGTCGGCGGCGGTGACCGACACCGGGCGCAGCCGATCGGCGACGAAGCCGATGATCCCCTCGCCCACGCGCAGGCGCACGCGTCCGATGGCGTCGACGGGAAAACCGACGTTGCCGCGCATGGTGAACACCGGACCGGCGGCGTCTTCCTCGCGCACGTAGATGCTGACCACGGCGCTGGCGGCGATGGCCGAGACCTCGGTGCACATGGCGGCCAACACCTCGTCAAGCCCGCGTGCCTGGCCGGCCACCTCGATCAGCCGGAAGATTCCGTCCAGGCTGCGGTCGCCCTGTTCGTGGACGACAATCGACGAGTCCGACTCCAGATCCTTCGCCATCATCTGATGTTAGTTTACGGCCGCGCCGGTTTCCGGGCGGTTTCGAAGGTGTTAAATGTGCGCGCGCAAAGCGGCGAGCCACAGCCGTTATGATGCGGGCAGTGACGAATGACGAATACGGCCAGTGACGGGCCTGCGCGGCGGCGCCTGGCGCGGATAATTGCCACGACAATCCTGTTCGGCCTGGGACTTTTGATCGCCGCGGCGCCGGCGATTTTTCCGTCGGGCCGCGCGACGTTGTGGTTTGTGGGCGGCGGGGCGGCCGTGTGGTTGTTCCTCGGCGGCACGCTGTGGCGGCGACGAGACTGGAATGTCGCCGCCGACGACGCGCAAGTGATCCGCGGCGGAACACTTACGGTGGGGACGTGGGTGACGCTGGCGCGCGGATTGTTGATCAGCGCCCTGGGCGGTTTCCTGCTGGCCCCGCCGGCGACGGGCGCGCCGGCCTGGTTGCCGGGCATGCTGTACACGGCGGCGGCGCTGGGTGATGGGCTGGACGGCGTGCTGGCCCGGCGACGGCGGCAAGCGACCAAGCTGGGCGCATCGCTGGACGTCACCACCGACGCGGTCGGACTGCTGGTGGCGCCGCTTTTGGCGGTGGCGCGCGGACGCTTGCCGCCCTGGTACTTGCTGCTGTCGGCGGCATATCCACTGTTTCAGCTGGGCCTGGGCCTGCGCGAGCGCTGGCGTTGGCCGACGTTTCGCGCTCGCCTGCGGCCTTACTCCCGGGCGAAGCTTTTTGCCGGCGTGCAGATGGCCGTCGTCGCGGCGGCGCTTTATCCGGTGCTGCCGCGCTGGGTGCTGTGGCCACTGGCCTCGCTGGCCATGCTGCCGACGCTGGCGCTGTTCGGGCGCGAGTGGCGACTGGCGACGACGACCACGGTGATCGAGCCAAGGGCGCGATGATCGTCGCGCCGCGGTCAGCGCGCCGGGTGACAAAGTCGGCGGCACAGCGCCAGCACCGCGTCGGCGGCGTCCGCCCAGGTCCCCAGCGCGGCAAAACGCGCCAGCGCCGACTGCCCCGCGGCGGCCAAGGCATTTCGATCACCGGCGAAAGAGATCAGCGCCTGCGTCCACGCCGCCTGATCGTCGGGCGGCAAAAGCAGCGCGTGCGGGCCGGTGGCCAGAAGCTCGCGCGTCCCGCCTTGATCGGTGATCAGCACCGGTAGTCCCGACGCCAGGGCTTCGATCGCCACCAGCGGGTACGCCTCGCGCGCTGACGGCAGCGCCAGCACGTGGCAGCGACGGTACAGCGCCCACAGCGCGTCGCCGTGCAAAAGGCCGTGCCAGCGCACGCGATCGAGCAACCGCTGCTCGGCCACCCGTTCTCGCAACATCTGCCCGTACGACGGCGCTTGATCGACAGCCCCGGCGACGTCGACGGAGAGGTCATGGCCGGCGCGGACCAGCGCCGAAAGCACGTCGACCAACCGGTGCAATCCCTTGGCCGGCGTCACGGTGCCGGCGAACAGCACGCGCAACGGTCCGCGTTCGTGCGCGCGCGCCGCCACCGCGTCAGCGTCGTGGGCGGCGACGTGATCGCGGCCAGCAGGCGCGACGGCGCCGAACGAAACGCAGCCGGCCAGTTGCTCGACGTCGGCCAGGGTGCTGGCGCAGACCGCGGCCACGCCGTCGACGCCACGCAGGTACGCGCGCTCGATGAAGCCGCGCAGACGCCGGTGCCGCGTTGACAGTTGGCGGCAAGCGAGGTTGTGCACCAGCGCCACCACGGGCGCGCCGCCGGCTCGCGCGCGCCGTCGACGGCCGACCACGGCCGGATGGCAAAGCTCGTCCTCGATCACCACGTCGTATCCACGCAGCGCGCGCGACCACGGCACCAGGTTGGACGCCAGCGCCACCGCGAACGGCAACCACGGCAGCGGCACCACGTCGACGGTGGCGCCGCGCGCCCGCAGCGCCGCGATCAGCTGGCGGTCATAGATGAACCCGCCCGACACCCGCTGCAGGCCGCCAGGCACGACAAAGGCCAGGCGCATCGATCAGCGCCGGCCGCCGCCGATCAAGAGAACGTCACCGTGTACGTGGCGAAGGCTTCTTCGTTCTCCCACAACTTGACCGCCAGCGAGGTCAGATTGCGCGGCTCCAGCGCGCGAACCATCCCTTCGGTCAGGATGCGCGCGAACGGTTCGAGGCCGGGGTTCTGGCCGGCGAATTCCGGCAGCTCGTTCAGGGTCTTGTCGCGATAGCGATCGACCAGGCGATCGAGGTGCTCTTTCACCACCGCGATGTCCAGCAAGTAGCCGTGGCGATCCAGACGCTCGCCGGCGAAGATCACCTCCATCTTGTAGTGGTGGGAGTGCAGCTGGTTTTCGCGCCCCCAGTCACCCCCAAAGAGAAAGTGCTGAGCGACGAAGTCCCGGATCACGCCGACGGTGTACTGACTCATGGTGGCCTCGCTTTTTCAGTCGTAGGTGAAAAGAACCTGCAGCGCCGCGGGTGCGTCCGTGTCCAGCAGCGCGTAAGCCGCCGCGGCCTCGCCGATGGGAAAACGGTGGCTGATCAAAGCAGCGCTGTCCACCCGGCGCAGTAACTGCCACGCCACGTCTCGCCGTCGCTGGCGATTCCAGCGTCCCGTCAAGGCCGGGGCGATGTGACTGACCTGGCTGCTGACGATGGCGATCCGCCCACGATGAAAATGGCCGCCCAGATCGACGGCGCTTTGCTTGCTGCCGTAAAACGATCCCACCACCACCCGCCCTTCGCGCCCGGTCACAACAAGCGCGTCGTTCAACACCTGCGGATTGCCGGTCAGCTCGAACGCCAGATCAGCGCCAGCGTCGCCCAGCGCGGCACGCGCGCCATCGAGCGACGCCGTAACCGCGTGGGCGCCCAGCGCCCGGCCGTGCGCCGCTCGGCTGGCCACGCGATCGACGACCACCAATGTGTGCAGTGGAAAGCGGGCCAGCAACGCCGTGGCCAGCAGACCGACCACGCCCTGCCCGAACACCGCCACCCGTTCGCCCACCCGCGGGCCGGCGTCCAAGATCAGATTCACCGCCGTCTCGGCGTTGGCCAGCAGCGCCGCTTTTTCCCAGTCGATCCCGTCCGGCACCGGCCAGGCCTCATCCGCCGCCACGAAGAACGCGCTGCCGTGGGGCTGAAAGCTGAAGACCCGGCGGCCGATCCAGTCGGAAGCCGCCACGCCGTCGCCGACGCCTATCACCTCGCCCACCGCCGCGTACCCGAAGCGAAAGGGAAAGGTCCACCCGGCGCGCCCGCCCTCGCTCGCCAGCGCTGGCAGCGTCTCGTCCAGTGGAACGTCCGCGGGCAGCTGGCCGCGAAAGGCCAGCCGCTCGGTGCCGGCGCTGATGGCCGAAACGCGGGTGCGCACCAGCAGCGCGCCTGACGGCGGCGAACCTATCTCTTCCTCGATGACGCTGATTCGCCGCGGTCCGGTGAAGACCAGGGCGCGCCTTCTCACCCTGTCCCCCAGCGCAGCGCGCCCGACAGGACAAAGTCGTCGGCCAACCGAAAGCTGTCCGGCGACGACAGTCGCGGCAGGTGCCCGTTCTGCAGCGTCCCCACCGCCGCCAAGCCGCCGAGCAGCCGCGGCGCCACCGTCACCACCGCATAGTCACCAAGCCGCGCGCGCAAAAAACTGGTCAGCACCTTGGCGCCGCCTTCGACCATCAGGCGTTTGATCCCGCTGGCCGCCAGGGCGACCATCAGCGCATCGAGATCGACCCACCCGTTGGCCCAGGCCGCCAGCCTCAGGATCTGCGCCCCGCGCGCCGTCAGCGGGGTGCCGCGTCTCTCGTCGGCAGAGGCCGTGCACACGATGCGGATAGGGCGCGGGCCGCCCGAGGCCAGCAGGCGCGCGGTGGGCGGCGTACGCAGCCGGCTGTCCAGAATCACGGGCGACGGCCAAGGGCCCGACCAGTGGCGCACGCCCAGCTCCGGATCATCAGCCAGCAGGGTATCGATGCCGACCAGGATTGCGTCGTGCGAGGCGCGCAAGGCATGAGTCAAGGTCAGCGACTCGCCGCCGCTCAAGGCGTAACGCTGACCCGGCTCGAGGGCGATGCTGCCGTCGATGCTTTGCGCCCATGACAGAGTGACGAAGGGCCGCCCGTCGCCGCGCCGATCGCGCTCGACGCCGTCAATGGTTTGAAGAACCCGCCCGACGGTGTCGATGGTGGTCTGCGACTGCGACTGACTCAGGGGAATCCTTCCTCGGCCGGCTGGGACAAGCCGCCCGGACCGGGCCGGGAAGCGGCCCGCTATTTTTCAATACCGGTAATGAAGTATTCGGACGGTGTGCACCGGAACAACGAATGCAAGTCTTGACGGTACTGCAGCGTGATCCGTTCCGCCGACCGTTCAGCGGCGTGCAGCTGCACCACCAACGGATTGCTGGGCTTCTCGTCGTCGACGGAGAACTCCCAGATCTCCACCGGCTGCCCGGGAATGGTCCCTTGCAGCGCCATCTCGCCCATCATGTATTTGCAATACGGCGGACCTTTGAACGAGATCTTGCGAATCACGCCCGTGCGCGTCCCGCGTGAGTAGCCGCGGAACCACCACACCCGCAACGCCTCCACGCCGACGAAAACCATCAACCCGGCCAGCACAAAAAGGATGACCCGGACCTTCATTTTTCCGCTCACCGGCACGCTCCGACCCTAACACGCCCCCCAGACCCCAGCCCACCGGCGCCCATTTTTTCCGTGTCGATTTGAGCCGATGGCGATCGATTTGATCGCACTCGCCCTTCCCGCCCTGATCAGTAAACCTGGCGTCGTTTGCTGCTAGAAAGGATGCGCAGTTGTTCGCGGTATTTGGCCACCGTGCGCCGCGCGATCTCGATGTTCTGGTCGCGCAAAAGCTCGACGATCTTCTGGTCCGAGTGGGGGTGCTTGACGTTCTCCTGGCCGATGATCTGTTTGATCTTCAGCTTCACCGCCTCCGAGGCCAGGTCGTCGCCGTCCGTGCGCGTGATCCCCGAGTTAAAGAAGTACTTGAGCTCGTAGATCCCCTGCGGCGTGTGCACGTACTTGTTGGTGGTCACGCGCGACACCGTCGATTCGTGCATGCCGATGTCTTCGGCCACGTCGCGCAAGATCAGCGGCTTTAGGTGGGCGGTGCCCTTGTCGAAGAAATCGCGCTGGAACTTCAGGATCGATTCCGTGACCCGCACGATGGTGCGCTGCCGTTGCTGGATGGAACGAATCAGCCACTGGGCGCTGCGCAGCTTCTCTTGGATGTACTCGCGCGCCTTCGAACCGCCGGCCAGCGCGGTCCGGTAGAAATCGGAGATCTTCAGCTTGGGCAGGCCGTCGTCGTTGGCCACCACGAAGTACTTGTCGCCGACCTTGTGGATGTAGACGTCGGGGGTGATGTACGTCGGCTCGTCCGAGGTGTACTGACGGCCCGGCTTGGGATCGAAGGTCTGCACCACCTTGGCCGCCTCGTAGATCTCTTCCACGGGCTGCAGCAGATCTTTGGCGATGGCGGTGTAGTTCTTTTTTTCCAGGTTGGGCAGGTGGCGCTGGATGATGCCCACCACCACGTCGTCGTCGGCGCCGATGTGCCGGGCCTGGATCATCAGGCACTCTTCCAGCGATCGCGCGGCCACGCCCACCGGATCGAACTCTTGAATGCGCCGCAGGACCGACTCGGCCAGGGCGACGTCGACGCCGGCTTCTTCGGACAGATCTTCCAGCGGCTCTTCGAGGTAACCGGAGGGGTTGATGTTGCCGATGATCAGCATGGCGATGCCGTCTTCCAGCAACGTGAAGTGCGACAGCTTGAGCTGCCACTCCAGGTGGTCGAACAGCGACGTGCCGCGGGTCAGCGTCGATTCCAGCGACGGCAGGTCTTCGTTGTTCGACTTGTACGACGGCATGGGCGCCGCCTGCGCCTGGTTGTCCAGGTACGTCTCCCAGTCAAAGTCGGCGACCGCTTCGCCCGACCGCGTGTCCGCCTTCACCTCGGAGGTGGAATCGACCTTCTCCTGGGGGATCTCGGCCATCGGCATCTCGGTCTCGCCGACCCGCTCGACGTCGTGCGACGCCGCTTCCACCGGCGCGGTCAGCTCGGGACCTTTGGCCTGCTCGTTCGCCGACTCGACCGAATCCTCCAGGATGGGATTCTCCAGCATCTCGTCCCGGACCATGTCGACCAGCTCCATCCGGGACAGCTGCAGCAGCTTGATGGCCTGCTGCAGCTGGGGCGTCATGACCAGCTGCTGCGAAAGCTTCAGGTGCTGCTTTATCTCAATCGACATGCGGTTCCCTCGGTATTGAGCGGAACTTATTCTTAGCACCTCTTCATCAGCGCGGTAAAGAGACAAGGCGCTGGTGGTACATGTATTGCAGACACCTCCCTAAAGGAGGTAACTGCTGGCAGATACAACGAAATATCAGGTGGTGCCGACGGCGGGCTGCGGCGCGACCGGCAGGGGACGACGTGAATCCGTCAACCGGGCACGCAGTGCGGCCCCGATGAACGATTGAAACAGCGGATGCGGCGCCTGCGGCCGCGACTTGAACTCGGGGTGGAACTGGCAACCCACGAAGTAAGGATGGGTCGGCAGCTCGATCATCTCGATCAGGCGGCGATCGGGCGAGGCTCCCGAAATCAACATGCCGTGGCTGGTTAACGCTTCGCGGAAGTCATTGTTCACTTCATAGCGGTGGCGGTGGCGCTCGACGATCTCGCCCGCGCCGTACGCCGCTGCTGAACGGGAGCCCGCGGCCAGCACACACGGATAAGCGCCCAGGCGCATGGTGGCGCCTTTCTCGGTGATCGTGCGCTGCTCGGGCAGAAAATCGACCACCGGGTACGGCGCCGCCGCGTCGAACTCGGTCGAGTTGGCGCCTTTGAGGCCGGCCACGTTGCGCGCGAATTCGATCACCGCCACCTGCATGCCCAGGCAGATGCCGAAGAAGGGCACGCCTTGCTCGCGCGCGTAGCGGACCGCTTGCACCTTGCCTTCGATCCCGCGGCTGCCGAACCCAGGCGCCACCAGGATGCCGTCCATCTCCGACAGCAGCGCCGCCGGACCGCGCTTTTCGATCTCCTCCGAGTCGATGTGGTGGATGTTGACGCGACACTCGTTGCCGATGCCACCGTGGATGAGCGCTTCGTTCAGGCTCTTGTACGACTCGACCAGGTCGACGTACTTGCCGACCAGGCCGATCTCCACCTCGGTCTGCGGGCTCTTCAATCGATGAACCACCCGCTCCCAGCCGGTCAGCTCGGGCGCGCGCGACCAGATGTTCAAAAGCTCGGCGATCTTCTCGTCGACGCCCTCGGCGTGAAAGCGGATCGGCACCTCGTAGATCGACGCCACATCCTCGGCGCTGAAGACGGCGTCGGGAGCGACGTTGGTGAAAAGCGCGATCTTCTTCTTCAGCGCCGGATCAATCGCCCGCTCCGACCGACAGAGCAAGATCTCCGGCTGGATGCCGATCTCGCGCAGCTTCATCACCGAGTGCTGGGTCGGCTTGGTCTTCAGCTCGCCTGCGGCGGCGATGAAGGGAACCAGCGTGACGTGCACCGAAACGGCGTTGCCCGGCCCCACTTCCAGACGCAGCTGCCGGATGGCTTCCAGGAACGGCAGCGATTCAATATCGCCGACGGTGCCGCCGACCTCGACGATCAGGACGTCGAAGCCTTTCGAGCAGGCCAGGATGCGCGCGCGAATCTCGTCGGTGACGTGCGGGATGACCTGCACGGTGCCGCCGAGATACTCGCCGCGCCGTTCTTTCTGGATGACGGTCTGGTAAATCTGGCCCGACGTGGTGTTGTTCAGCCTGGTCATCCGCTGCGAGATGAACCGTTCATAGTGGCCGAGGTCGAGGTCGGTCTCGGCGCCGTCGTCGGTGACGAACACTTCGCCGTGCTGGTAGGGGCTCATCGTCCCCGGATCGACGTTGAGATAGGGGTCGAGCTTGCGCAGCCGCACGCCATAGCCGCGCGCTTGCAGGAGCGCGCCCAGCGCGGCGGACGCCAAGCCTTTTCCCAACGAGGAGACCACGCCGCCGGTGATGAAGATGTACCGGGCCATGGGCGTTCAGCTTAGTCCCGATTCGAGCCCTGAGTCGCCGGGCGAATCAGGCCTTTGAGGGGGCCGCTCAAGGGCTGCTGGGCGACTGCGCCGGCGCGGCCGGCGCAGGGGCAGCGGCAGCTGGCGGCGGGCTCGGCGCCGTCTCGGGCGGCGGCGCTTCCAGCGTCGGGACTGGCGCGGCGGCGGCCGGGGCTGGAGTCGCGGCTGGCGCTTTGGCGGCAGGCGCGGTCGCTGGCTTGACGGCGGCGAGCTTGCCGGCGACCGGCGCCTTGACTGCGGCCGGCGCAGCGCTTGGCGAAGCCGGCGGCGCTTGCGCGGTCGGCGCGGCGGCTGGCGGCAGCGCCAGCGGCGCGGTCGGCACACCAGGCGCCGGCGCGCTCAAGGGCGCGGTCAGCGGCGCCGCGGGCGCTGCGGCGTTGGTCGCCGCCGACGCCGGGTTAATCGTCTGCAGCTTCAGCTTGTCGAGCATCGACGAGGTGGCGCGGTCGTGCGCGCCCAGCAGCGTGAGGCCGAGGCTCAGCACCAGGAAGAGGCTGAACAGGATCCAGGTCGTGCGCGTCAAAAGGTCGCCGGCGCCGCGCGTGGTGATCAGGCCGGTCGGGCCCCCGCCCGAACCAAAGGCGCCGCCTTCCGAGCGCTGCATCAGCACCACGAAGATCAGCAGCACGCAGACCAGGATATCGAGCGTGATCAGTAGACCGGAGAGCATCGTGCCAATCGAAAATGTCAGCGGGGCGCGGACGGCGCGGCGCGGCCTCTAGCATCCGCTGTCTGGCCGCGCCATAGCTAGGAAGCCGCCCTCCCCGGTCCAAGTCCCGTGATTCTCGAAACCGAACGTCTGGTCCTGCGCCCCGTCGTCGCTGGCGACTGGGCGGCGCTCTATCCGATCATGTCCGACCCGATCGTCATGGCGCATTGGGACTCCACCGAGATCGACGACCCGGAGGTCGTCGCCGGCATGATCGCAGCGCAGATGGCCGATATGGCGGACGGCGCGGCCTGGTACTGGTCGATCGAGCGCGGCGGCGACCATGCCTTCCTCGGCGCCTGCGACCTCTCCGACGTCGACTGGCGCCACAAGCGCGGCGAGGTCGGGTTCCTGCTGGCGAAGCCGGCCTGGGGCCAGGGCTACGGGCTGGAGGCGATGCGGGCGGTGGTGGACTACGCCGCCGGCCTGGGGCTGAAGCGCCTCTGGGCCCGCGCCCACGTCGGCAACGACCGCTCCGAGCGGCTGCTGCACACGCTCGGCTTCGAGGACGAAGGCTACCTCCGCGGGCACGTCCAGCGCGCCGGCGAGCGCCGCGACTGCAAGATCTACGGTCTGCTGCTCTAGGCGGCGCGAACGATCGGCAGGAAGTCCGCCGCGGTCAGCGACGCCCCGCCGACCAGCGCCCCGCCGACATCGGGGATGGCCAGAATGTCGACGGCGTTCGCCGCTTTGACCGAGCCGCCGTAGAGCAGCGGCGCAGCCCGGCCCGCCTCGCCGAAGCGGGCGACGAGCGCCTGGCGAATGGCGCGGTGCACCGCCTCGATCTCGGCCGGCGTCGGCGTGCGGCCGGAGCCGATGGCCCACACCGGCTCGT
>DATATI010000076.1 GCA_036268875.1 Polyangia bacterium
GGCCGCGGCGCCATGACCGAGCAGGTGCGCGACTTCCGTGCCCACCTCCCGCGTTACTTCCCGCTGCCGCATCCCTCCTGGCGCACCATGGCCTGGGAGCGCCGCAATCCCTGGTTCGCCGCCGATGTGTTGCCTGCACTCCGCGGCGCGGTTGCCGCCGCACTTACACTGTAGACATGCGAGCAGCTCTCCAATCCGTCATCCCCGCGTACGCGCTAGGGGATGCCCACAAGTAATCTGGGAATCGGAATGTGATTGGCCCGACGCGGGTGCGTTGTGGTCGTGGAGTTGGCGGCCACGGGAAAGGTGCCGCGATGGACTGGTCGCTTGGGACATTCGGGGATCTGCGCCGCGATAAAAGGGGGGCGCGATCCTCGAACAGATGGTTATGCGCAAGACGGTATGTCTCAAGCGGTTGGGAGGAACCCGCAAAGGCGAAGAGGCGGTTGGGCGGTTCTTCGCCAACCCGACGGTGACCGCGGCGACGATCATCGCAAGCTGGAGCGAGGCGACCGGTGCGGCCTGCGCCGGACGGCACGTGCTGGCGATTGACGACACCTGCGAGATCAAATTCCCGACCACCGCGCAGCGCCGCCGTGGCCTCGGCCCGGTCGGGAAAGGCAACGTATACGGGCTGCTGGTGCATTCGATGATCACGGTCGATGCCACCAGCGGCGCCTGCCTCGGCTTGGTCGGCGGGCAGATCTGGACCCGCGCCGGGGTCAACCCGATCCCGCATCGCGAACGCCCGCTGGAAGAGCGCGAGTCGATGCGTTGGCTGGATGCGGCGGCGCAGGCCAAGCGGGTGCTGCAATCGGCCGCGTTGGTCACCATCGTGTCGGATCGCGAATCGGACTTCTACGCCAAGTGGGCCTCGGTGCCGGAGGCTGGCTTCCATATGCTGACCCGCGCCATGAAGGACCGCCGGCTGGCCACCGGCGGCATGCTGTTCGCCACCGCCGCCGCGTTGCCGCTGGCCGGGCGGCGCGAGATCAAGCTGCCGGCGCGCGATCCCGGCAAGCCCAAGCGCACCGCCGTGGTGGAGTTGCGCTATGGCGAGGTGGAGCTTCGGCGCCCCCCACAAGAGGATCGCTCGCTGCCCAAGACGGTGCGGTTGCGGGTGGTCGAGGTGCGGGAGGTCAATCCGCCGGCGGGAGTGGAACCGCTGCATTGGCGGCTGCTGACCACGCACGAGATCGCCAATCCGGCCGCGGCATGGCAGATCGTCGGCTGGTACCAGCTTCGCTGGGTCATCGAGCAAATGCACCGGGTGATGAAATCGCAGGGGCTGCAACTGCAAGACAGCCAGGTGACGACGGCGGAGCGCCTGGAGAAGCTGGCGGCGGCGGCGGTGAAGGCGGCCTGCATCGATATCCAATTGACCCAGGAGCGCGACGGAAAACATGAGTTGCCAGGCTCCACGGTGTTCACCGAGCCGGAAATGGCGACGATCGAGGCGCTCGTCCCGACACTCGAAGGCAACACCGACCGGCAGAAGAACCCTCACCCGGTCAAAAGCCTGGCGCGGGCCAGTTGGGTCGTTGCTCGCCTGGGTGGCTGGAACTGCTACTACAAACCACCGGGTCCGATCACCATTCGCCGCGGCATGGAGCAGTTCTACGCCATCCATCGCGGCACATCGCTCGAAATGCGCATGCAACAAGATGTGAGAATCCCCTAGCGCGAAAGCGGGGACCCACGCTGCCTGGGTCCCCGCTTTCGCGGGGATGACGAGGTTCTGGGCACTTGGCCGAACCCCGCAATATCAACGACGCAGAGCACTAGGCTGCGGCTGGCACAACGTCCTGATTGGTCGCCAACTGTGGCAGCAGCGGCAGCAGCGTCTTCAGATCGCGCTCCGCGACGCAGACCAAATACTGCCGCGCCTCCTCCAGCGTCTCGTCACGAGTCTCCGGCAGCGGCAGCCCGTCCGCGCCCAACGGCAACGCCGTAAGCCCCAGGTCGCCGTAGACCTTCAGTAGCCCGGGACCGGCGCGCCAGAACGCCGGATCCAGCCCCTCCTGCTGCGCCAGATCGCGCAGCCGCCAGATCGCCGAGACCCGATCGCTCTCGGCACCGGTTGGGTCGCCGAGCCCCAGCAACACGCGGCCACAGCGGCGGAATGGGATGCCGGCGCGCTCCGCCTCACCCAGCACCATGCCGTCCGCGCGGGCCGGCGGGATCGTGCCACCGAGCAGTGCCAGACGCTGTCTCGCCGCCCCATCCCACGGCAGCCATCGCACCTTGCCCGGCCGCAGCAGCCGCCAGATCGCGATCAACGCCAGCAACACCGCCGCCGCCACGGTCACCCGCACCGAATGCGGCAGGTCGCGTGACATCACCACCGCCCACCACGCGTTGTTCGCCATCAGGTGCACGCGGGGCCGCGTCGCCACCAACCCCAGCAGACCGATCACCAACGCGAACAGCGACACCGCGGTCGCCGGTTCCAGTGGTCCGCTCAACAGGCTGGCATGGCGGTAGAAGCTCCGCCGCAACGGTGCCACCAGCACGGCGACCACCACCAGCACGCCGGCAATCCACAACCGTTGCCCCTGTGATGC
>DATATI010000077.1 GCA_036268875.1 Polyangia bacterium
CAACTCGGCCAGGCGACCATCGCGGTGACCTCGAGCCAGCGGCTTTTGGTCAATTCGTCGGCGCGGGCGCTGATCAAGACCGGCCAGAGCTGCGGCAATGTCGGGGTGCCGCTCACCGCCGTGCTGTACGGCAGCGCCGGCACCATCGTGCAGGTGGTGAAGCGGGACCGGATCGAGACCCGGCGGGTCGAGGTCGGATTGATGTCGGGCGGCCAGGTTGAAATCCGCGACGGCCTTTCCGAGGGCGACGTCGTGGTGGCGCGGGCCGGCGCGCTGCTGCGCGAAGGCGATCCGGTGCGCCCGGTCACCAGCGCGGACGCGAAATAGCGCGAATGGGCCGTTGTTGCGGGGCGTGCGGAGCAGTCCACCACCGTCGTCATTCCGGGATGCGCCTGTTGGCGCAGGCCCGGAATCCATACTCCCGATGGTGGTTGTGGATTCCGGGCTCGCGCCAAGTGGCGCGCCCCGGAATGACAGGCCCGGCTAACCGCCGGCCTTGTCGTCGGATCCGAACTGGACGTCGTCCAGCAGCGACGAGGAAACCGAGGGCACTTGTTCGCCATCGGAGGCGCGGGCGACGGCGCCGCGGGTCTTGTTGAAGGCGGCCTCGGCGCCGGCATGGTCCTTGAGGTTGTTGAGCAGTTCGGCCACCAGCACGCTGTACTGGCCATTGGAATCGTCGACCACCTGGCCCGGGGTCGTCGAGGTCAGGATCAGCGTGTTGTCGGGCGCATCGATCGGGGCGAGGCCGTGGGAAAAGGTGCGGAAGCGCCGCTCATAGGGATTGCGCCGCGAAGCGTCGATGACGACGAGCTTGGCGCGGGCGCCGCGCTCGGTCATGACGTCAAGCACCTGCTCGACGCTGACCCCGTCGCGGCGGACGTCGGCCGCCTTCCAGATCGCCGCATCGACCGGGATCATGTAGCTCTCGCGGCCGACCTGGACGCCATAGCCGCCGAAAAACAGCATCACCACGGAATTGGGCCGCACCTTCGATTTCAGCCGGGCGACCGCGCGCCGCATGTCGTCCTTGCTGGCGTCCTCCACCACGTCGACATCGAAACCGTCGCGCCGCAGCGACGCGCTCAGCGCCCGTGCGTCGTTGATCGGCTGGGTCAGCGGCGCACTGGCGTCGGGGTAATGCCCGTTGCCGATCACCAGTGCCACCTTGGCAGCCTGGCCGGCGACGTCGCCCTGATCGGTGGCGATCGCCTTGGCCGCATCCAGCGCCCGCTTGTTCAGCGCCGCGTGGGCGCCGATCGCCAGCGACAGCATGCCGACCAGCACCGCGGCCACGGCCAGCGGTCGGCGGGAGATGCGAAGCGTCCAGACTTTCATCGCGGTTCGTTCCTGGTCGTCGTCATGGGCGCGCAAGTTGGCCGCGCCAATGCCGTCGATGGTTTGAGGGGTTGCCGGTGCTGTGCCGCCCAATTGCGATCAATTTGCGGCACCGCAACAAACAACCTTTAACCGTCAACCCGCAGCCCGGCAACCTCATTCGCCGAATGCCCCCTGCGGCGGGTGCTTATGGTTTCCTGAATGATTACAGGCACTCGGTGCAGCAGTTGGGGCTTTACCATGGCGCCAACAAGCCGGGTGGCGCCGTGACCTGGGTCACATTTGTGTTTGCTTTCTATTCGTGTAGGTTTTCAAGGGCTTGCAGGCCCGACCGGGGACGGACGCCGCCGCGGCGCGGGTAGGACGGGGTGCTGCGGGGCCTTTTTGGGGACGCCCGGAAAGAGACGCCCGGAAAGATATGGGATGGATTTTCAACACATCGCCGGGGCGGCTTTCCGCGCCTTGACGGCCCGAAAGGACGGCCCGTCGCTGTACGAGGTGTGCGACCCGCTGCTGCAGAAGTACCGCGGCGGCGACCGCCATCTCGGCCAGTTCTACCGAACCGCGCTCGGCAATCCGGCGCTGCGCCCGCTGCTGCGTCGCGCCGGGCTAGCCGAATTGCGCGACGAGGCCGCATTGTGCGCGCTGCGCCACGCGCTGGTGCGGGCGCGCGACGACGAAACCCCGGACTGGGCCGCGATCGGCCAGCCGGTGGCGGCGCTGCTCGACACCATCGAGCTGTCGCACCCGTCGCCGGCGCCGGTGGCGGCGCCGGGGCCCGCGCCGGGCCTCGCCGAAATCGAGCGGGTGATCTGCGTCGCCGGCGCACATCTGCTGCGCGCGTTCGACAGCAACGGCTTCATCCCGACCTATGCCGCCTTCAACCTGATCGGCGATGCCGATCTGCGCGGCCGCGAATTGCTGATGGCGCTGACCGGTCTCAATTCGCGCGGCTACAAGAACTCGACG